>JAFGXN010000023.1 GCA_016936615.1 Spirochaetales bacterium
ATTTTCGCATTTTAGTCAATAGGATAACTCTGATTTTTCAAAACTATTTGACTAATCGCAAGAATTTTCTCAATCCGTCATTCTCACCCTGACTAAGCTCAAGTGGATAGAGATTTACAACTGCAGGATCTGGAGAAAGAAGAATACCCCTCTCTAAGCCTTCTAGAAAAACTTCAGAATAATCATCACTCTTTATAAAAAAATAATCTCCATCAAAGACAACCTTCGAATTATCAAATTCTGAATAATCTCTTTTCAAGAAAGAATTCTGCTTTTTTCTAAGAAAAGAGAGATTCTTAATCAGCGAAGAAGCACTAGATGCTGAAAGAAAAAACTCACCTGCGTCAAGTTCAATCTCCTCATTGCAGCAAAGCAGAACAAAATCGTCGAAAGACCTTGGTAGATTTGGAATAAAATATGCGATCTGGTCTAGTAGAAGCTCTGAACTCTTAGAAAATGGTCGCCAGATAGGAATTTGATTTTTTTCCCCGCTATAAAAAACTGATTCAACCGCAACTCCGGATGGAAGAGCAAGCGAAGAGGTAAGCTGGCTCATATCTTTGAAAAAATAAAATTTTTTCACACTAGGAAATAGCTGGCGTAGATGCCTAATCAGCTTTTGTGTATAAATCGAAGGATATCGGCAAAGACACCCTTTTGAAACCTCATTCTTGATTGAAAGCCCGACATTTTCAGACCTATGGCCACAGGCGAAGCACCCACCGTCAAGATAGGTATCTATAATTTTCGAACCATTGCTATCGTAAATTCTATATCCTCTAGCTCGATTTATCTCTGGAAGATTAGCTAACAAGCTTATTTTTTTTTCTATCATAATATCCTCTTAATACCTAGATTCCACAAGTTCCAAACTATCAAACTCAGGCAAAAATCGCCCGACAAATCCTGTCTCAAATTGAACAAAGACGAGAAGGTTTTTGCCCTCTCCTACTGCCTTTGTAATAACCCCATATCCATAATCATCTTGATATACACCTTGCCCTCGCTTGTAAGGATGATCTGTGGAGTCATTGCTTCCAGATGGGGTTTGATTAAGAATATCCTCTAACTCTTTTGCAAAAAGGGATTTACCAAATGAGCGCTCAAATCCCCAGATATTCTTATTTGAACAGTATGTCAAATAAAGCTCCTGCTGAGCTCGAGTCATAGCAACGTACAAGAGCCGACGCTCCTCTTCGAGATCATTATTCTCTAGACTTCGTGCACTAGGAAATATTCCCTCCTCAAGCCCAGATATAATTACCTTAGGGAATTCAAGCCCTTTAGTGTTATGAATCGTTATCAAGGTCACAACATCATCATTCCCCTCTTGCTCTTGGGCAAACTGAGAATCAAGGCTGATCCGTTCAAGCATCGCAGACAAGGCCTCACGCCCCACCCCATACCTTGCAGAAAAATCTATAAACTCTTTCACATTATCAATCTTTGAAGAATCATTGTTCTTATCATGATCCTCATAGAACATCTTCAATCCTGACTCGATGAAAATATTCAAAAGCAGCTTATCTAAGGTCAAATTCT
This sequence comes from Spirochaetales bacterium, assembly GCA_016936615.1. Classification (GTDB taxonomy): domain Bacteria; phylum Spirochaetota; class Spirochaetia; order JAFGXN01; family JAFGXN01; genus JAFGXN01. The sequence continues at coordinate 1,543 of JAFGXN010000023.1, forward strand.
CAATGTCCTGCATAAAAAGCTCACAAAGCTTAACAAATTCGATAGATTTATGAGGCTTTTTCTTCGAGCTTGCGCCTAGAGCAATCTCTCTAGTTGATTGCAGCAGGTCAGTTCCAGACTCCTGAGATTGGGCAATTGCTTTTTTTTGTGCAACTCCACCAAATCCACGAGCAGGCTTATTGGCGATACGCTTAAATGCTACAATGTCGCACGGGTTCAAGAGGAAAGAGATCCAGGCGATCAGATCTTTTATCTCAGCTCGATCAAAGAACCGAAGCGCACCAACTAACTTGTAGGGGATTCCTAAGGCGGTAAATCCTCGCTCGAAGGCAAAAGATTGCGCATTTGTTCTATATAAAATTGCAGTATCAGAATATGAACCTTCTCTAACCACATTTGCACAGAACTCTATCTCATCTATATTTGAGGAAAAGTATTTTAGACCGACCTCTTTCCCCTCAGAATTCTCAGTCCAGATTGACTTACCTAGTCGAGATTCATTTTTTGCAATCAAGGCAGAGGCAGCCTTCAATATATTTGGAGTAGATCTGTAGTTCTGCTCAAGCCTAATTGTCTCGACATCCTTAAAATACTCAGAAAATCTCAAGATATTCTCAATCTCTGCGCCTCGAAACCGGTAGATAGATTGATCCTCATCTCCAACAACGCAAAGATAGGTTCCAGGCGAATATAACTGTTTGAGAAGCTCAAATTGCACAAGGTTCGAGTCTTGATACTCATCTACGAGTATATATCTGTACTGCGATGCAATTCTCATCTTGACCTCAGGCTGATTCTTTAATATTTTGGTAAAATGCAAGATTAAATCATCAAAATCAACAGCATTTGCCCTAAGCAGAGCTGCCTGGTATTTTTCATAATAAGAAGAATCCAACGACAAATTAGACATAGTCGACAGCCTCAAGTCAATATCAAAATTCTTAAGCTTCGAGATCTTCCGTAGAATCTCACCAGCCTCTTTCTTTGTAAACTCGGGGTAAAGACTTCGGAAAAGCGTCATCGAATCATCAGTATCATAGATTGAAAAATCAGATGTCAATCCAGCAAATGTTCCATATTTACGAAGCATTCGCGCGCAAAAGGAGTGAAAGGTCGTAATCGAAGTAAACCGAGCTTCAGGAGAGAGAGCAACCGCACGTTCCCGCATCTCAGAAGCTGCCTTATTGGTAAAGGTTACAGCTAAAATCGAGTTCGGATCTATCCGGAGTTCTTGGATCAGATACGCCACTTTAGTTGTGATAACCCGTGTCTTACCAGAACCAGGACCAGCGAGAATCAAAAGAGAATTCTTATCATGTGTTACCGCTTCCCGCTGGACAGGGTTAAGCCCCTCAAGCAGATTAAGCATACTCCCCCCAAGAAAAAAAATTACAATAGTATATTATAATACCATAAACGACCTAAATACTCAAATGTTACACAAAGGAAAAAATCAAATTACAGTCAGTAAAGATTTTTCTAATTATTTCTCAGCCTTTTTATCAAGATAATAGTGATAATCACCCTCATAGATATTTATCTGTCCATGATCAACCTCAAAGACACGATTAGTCAACTCTCTCAAGAAAAATCTATCGTGGCTGACAATCATTACTGTTCCCTCATATCGCTTTAAAGCATCTAACAGAACCTCACGAGACTTGATATCAAGGTGGTTAGTCGGCTCATCGAGAATCAGGAAGTTATGAGGATTTGTCAACAAATACGAGAGAATAACCCTAGCCTTTTCTCCCCCAGAGAGATATTTAACTTTTTTATAAACATCATCTCCACGAAAAAGAAAGGCAGCAAGAATCTTACGAATAACTGCATCGTTAGCGTGAGGCAGCTTACTCTGAACCTCTTCCATCACAGTGTTTTCTCCAAAAAGCTGCTCCACAGTTATCTGACCAAAATACCCGCAATCTATGCTCGGCCCAAGCTTCGCATATCCATCAGTCGCATCTGTCAATCCACACAGAACCTTCAGAAACGACGACTTTCCCGCTCCGTTGACTCCAGTCACCGCAATCTTATCAAGCCGATTCACAGTCGCTGTCAGCCCGGAGAAGACTAACTTGTCGCTACCATCTGAATTTTTCCACGCCTTAGAGAGCTTCTCAATAACAACAACATCATTACCACCGCGCTGGATCTCAGGAAGCTCAATAGAGATCTCATCCTCATCCTGCTCAAGCTCAACTCGATCAATCTTGTCAAGCATCTTCACCCGCGACTGAACCTGAGCCGCATGGCTAGCACGAGCTTTGAAGCGGGCAATAAACTCCTCTTCCTTCTTCAATTTACTCTGTTGCTTATCATATTCAGCCTCATTCTGCTTCTTCCGAATCTCCTTCTCCTGCTGATAAAAATCATAATTTCCAGAGAAGGTTGTAATTTTCCCATTAGCGACCTCAACAATCTTATTAACAACACGGTTCATAAAATCCCTATCGTGAGTCGTCATGAGGACTGCACCCTCAAACGTCTTTAGCCACTGCTCAAGCCATATGATTGTCTCTAAATCAAGATAATTTGTCGGCTCATCCATAAGAATCAGATCAGGAAGAAGTATCATAACCTTCGCAAGTGCGATTCTCATCTTCCACCCACCTGAGAAATCCTCAACCGGCTTCCCGTGATCTGCCGGCGCAATTCCAAGACCAGTCAGAATCTCCTCCGCATTAGTCTGAATCTCATATCCGCCAAGCTTCTCAAACTCAGTCTGATAATCGCCCATCTGAACAAGAATCCTATCCATCTCTTCAGGATCCAAATCAGGATCACACAACTTTTCATTCAAAATATCAAGCTCAGCACCAAGAAAGCTAACCCGCTGGTTACCTTGAATAACCTCTTCAAGACAACTTCGCCCCTTCATCTCTCCGACATTCTGCGAGAAATAAGCAAGAGTAACGCCATTCTGAATCATAATACTGCCTTTATCTGGCGACTCTTCTCCAACTATCATCTTAAAAAAAGTCGATTTACCAGCACCATTTGGACCGACTAGTCCAATCTTCTCACCTGGATAGATCTGAAAGCTAGCATCTTTATACAAATATCGACCGCCTAAATACTTAGACACGTTAGAAATATTAATCATAACTCCCCCGGAAGTAATATTTACAAAAAAAACTGTAAAAAGACAATATCAGAAAAGAGGCAGTTAAAGCAACTGATAGAAAATGAAATAGCAAAATTATTCAAACAAAATATAAACAGCTAACTAACGCCCTCCTAACAAATTAATAATTTAATCTGAAGTAAAGGAGGGATTATGATGAAAGCTAATAAAAATCTAATCCAAATCGAAAACGTTTCAAAAAAGTATGGAAATACATTTGCTCTGAAAAACATAAATTTAGAAATATTCGAAGGAGAGTTTCTATGCCTTCTAGGGCCAAGCGGCTGTGGGAAATCAACTCTTCTAAGAATATTAGCAGGGCTTGAAACAAATTATGATGGAAAGATTCTCAAAAATGGCAAGGAGATTGATGCAATAGAGCCAGGAAAGCGAAAATTCGGAATGGTTTTTCAATCTTACTCCCTTTTCCCTAACATGAGTGTTGAAAAAAATATTGAATTTGCCTTAAAGGCCTTTAAATATGAAAAGCAAAAAATAAATGCAAAGATAGAATCAGTTCTTGAGCTGACAAATCTGCTAGAACATCGAAAAAAATTCCCCAACCAGTTATCAGGTGGGCAGCAGCAACGTGTAGCACTTGCTAGAGCTATAGCGCCAGAACCAACAGTATTACTACTTGATGAGCCATTATCAGCGCTCGACTTCAAAGTCAGAGAAGAGTTGCGCCAGCAGCTTAAGAAGATTCAACGAGATATTGGTGTTACTACCATTATGGTCACTCATGACCAGGAAGAGGCCTTATCACTAGCAGATCGAGTGGCAGTAATGAACCATGCAGAGCTTGTTCAAATAAGTACACCCGAAGAGATATATCGAAATCCTAAGAGCTTTTTTGTGGCTAATTTCATAGGAACAATGAATAACATATACAACAAGTTCATCCGCCCTGAAGATGTGAAGATCTCTGATAAAAAAGGTTGCAACACACACTCTGGAATTGTCATAAGTAATGAGTTCAGAGGTTTTTACAGAAGAATCAAGCTTAAATCAGAAATTGAAAATGAAAAAAAAGAGATAATTGTGGATATCCCAATATTCCACCACCAGGACAGGTCTTTTAACGAAGGAGAGAGTATTCATTTCAATCTTCCGCAAGAGGTTGTATCAGAGCAAATAAAGGAAAGGATATGTTAAAATCCAATTTTTCGCTCCAAAAGACATTTCTGAGCCTGATGATTCTATCAATGTTTCTTTTCTTGTTTATTTTTATAGCAATTCCAATCATTAAGCTACTTCTAACATCGCTTTCAGATCCACAAGGAAGCTTTGTCGGATTTGAAAATTTTAAAGAGTACTTCAGACAGGGAGAGTTCAGAACTTCGCTGGTAAATTCTCTTATTGTATCATTTTCAAGCAGTATTATATCTATTACACTTGCGCTCGGCTTTGCATTTGCAACAACTAGAACAAATATCAAGTTTAAAGCTGTCTTGAAATCCATAGCAATGATTCCACTATTTGCTCCAACCATGCTGTATGGAATCTCTTTAATCTATCTGTTTGGAAATCAAGGTATTTTCACCAAATTTTTCAGCGATTCTTTCTCGATTTACGGACTATGGGGAATAATCATTGCAGAATCTTTCTACATTTTTCCTCACCTCTTCTTAATTCTGTATGTATCACTCAGAAGCTACGACTCTTCTCTCTATGAAGCAGCAGATATGATGAATGCACGAGGAATGAAAAAATTCATAAAAATCACTCTCCCAAGTATAAAATACGGTTTAATAACTGCTTTTTTTGTTGGATTCACACTAAGCCTGACAGATTTTGGCGCACCAAAGATTATTGGAGGTAGAACTAATGTACTTGCAACTGAAGTTTCAAAATACATTCTGGGACAACAAAATTTCCAGATTGGAGCAGTTGCAAGTCTCTTCCTGTTAATCCCAGCTGGATTAAGCTTTTTTATAGAAAATCTTGCATCCAAACGACAAAAAGCATTCTACTCACATGGAAGCAAAAATTTTGAATTACGAAAAAACAAGTTTAGATTTGTTTTTTTCACAATTTTTGCTGTATTTATCTCTGTAATTATCATAGGTTTCTTATCTGTCTCTATATTTGCCTCTGTAACAACATTATGGCCTTATAATCTAAAATTAACCCTCTCAAACTATGATTTCAGCAGGTTTAATATGGGAGGATTCAATGTGTGGAAGACTATTATTGTGGCGCTAGTATCAGCTTTTTTTGGATCTATAATCTGCTTCACTAATGCCTATCTGATACAGAAAGAGAAGGCTTTATTACCATTCCAAAAGGCTAGCAGACTTCTTTCAATGATACCTATGGCTCTTCCGGGGCTAGTGTTAGGAATTTCATACATCCTATTCTTTAACTCCCCGACTCTTAGCATACCTTTTACAAATATAAAAATTCCAAACGCCCTAGCCTTTCTATATGGAACACCAGTAATAATAGTGATTGCAAATATAGTCCACTTTTATTCAGTTCCCTACCTGACATCAACATCCGCATTGAAAAAGATTGATTCTAACTTCCAGGCAGCAGCCCAAACAATGAATGCGTCGAAGTTAACTGTATTTTTCAAAGTATTCATTCCAATTTCTTTGCCAAGTCTGTTGGAGATATTTGTATACTTTTTCACAAACTCAATGGTAACAATATCTGCAGTTATCTTTCTATACACTGCAAACTTCAAGCCGATGTCTGTTGCAATAATTGGGATGGAAGAGAGTGGAAATATTGCAGTAGCAGCAGCTCTCTCAGTTTCAATTGTATTTATAAATATTTTTGCTAGGTTAATCTACATTGGGTTAACAAGGCTTTTAAATATAAAAAGAAAAAAATGGGACAAATTTTAGGAGGAAAAATGAAAATAGATTCTGTAATTTTTGATTGGGCAGGAACAACTGTTGATTTTGGTTGTTTTGCACCATTAAACGTCTTTATTGATATTTTTAAAGAAAAATCAATATCAATAACAGTAGAAGAGGCAAGGGCTCCGATGGGAATGTTAAAAAAAGACCATATTCGAGAAATTCTGAAAGGAGAGCGAGTATCTGGGCTTTGGGAAGATGTTCAAGGCAGAAAATGGGAAGAAAAAGATGTCGAAGAGATGTTTAAAAACTTTGAGCCACAGCTAATGAAGAACTTAAAGAACTATACATCGCCAAAAAGTGGACTTTTCGAGACAATTAACTTTTTAAAAAATAAAAATATAAAGATAGGCTCATCAACTGGATACACTGAAGAGATGATGAAAATTGTCTCAGCCGAATCTACTAAAAACGGATATACGCCAGATGCTGTAGTCACATCCGATATGGTCGCAAACGGCCGCCCATACCCCTACATGTGCTACAAAAATGCAGAACTACTAAACATTAAATCTCTTTCAAACTCTATAAAAGTCGGAGATACCGAAGTTGATATTCTCGAAGGCAAGAACGCCGGAATGATTTCAGTCGGAGTAATCGATGGCAGCAGTGTTATGGGTCTTTCTGAGGAAGAATTCAATTCCATAAGCTCAGAACAGCTAGATAAAATCAGAGCAAAGGTTGAAGAAACATTCATAAAGGCTGGAGCTGACTATGTAATAAAGGATCTATCAGAACTACCAAAGCTAATCGAACAATTAGGAGAAAAAAATGAGAGATAACAACAATCCGTACCTTCTTCTTACACCTGGTCCATTATCGACAAGCCTAAGTGTGAGAGAATCGATGTTAAAAGATTGGTGCACCTGGGATGATGAGTATAAGAGCCTAGTCCAGGATCTCCGCTCACAACTACTAGAAGTCAACAATCTTCCTTCAGACAAATATACAACAGTACTGATGCAAGGAAGTGGCACATTTGTGAACGAAGCTGTAATCGTATCAGCAATAAGAAAAACCGACCGACTACTAGTAATCTCTAATGGGATATATGGAGAGCGACTTCACGAGATAGCAACTAAAGCTGGAATCCCTTCAGATCTGCTAGACGTAGGCTTCTACAGACAACCGAACTGCCAGGAGATAGAGAATGCTTTAACTTCGAAGCAATACACACACGCAGCAATTGTACACTGCGAAACAACTACGGGAATACTTAATCCAATAGAGAGCTTAATCCCTTGCATGAAGCAGCACAATGTAAAGGTTATACTTGATGCAATGAGCAGCCTCGGAGGCATCCCAATAGATATTCAAGGGTTAGATATAGATTTCACAATCAGCAGTGCAAATAAATGCATTCAAGGTGTTCCAGGATTCGGCTACGTGATTGCAAAGAAAAAATCCCTGTCTGAATGCAAAAACATTTCGCCTTCACTCAGCCTCGACATATTTGACCAGTGGGAATCTATGGAAAAGGACCCAGGGAAATGGAGATTTACATCTCCGACCCACGTAGTAAGAGCCTTCTACCAGGCCTTAAACGAGCTTTCCGAAGAGGGAGGAATAGTCGCAAGAAATAAAAGATACATCGAGAACCAGGCACTACTTGTAACTAAAATGGAAAAAATAGGATTTGAACCATTAATCAGACGAGAGTGGCAATCCCCAATAATTACAACCTTCCTTTCATCAGAAATTCCAGGCTTTAAATTCGAAGAATTCTACGATTTTCTGAAAGAGCGGAGTTTCGTCGTCTATCCTGGCAAGGTTACAGACAAACAAGTATTCAGAATAGGTAATATCGGGGATGTTTTTCCAAAAGATATCGATGAATTAACTAATGCAATAAAAGAGTATGCATTAGAACTTCAAGGAGTAACGGAATGAAAAAAATAGTATTTTTTATAATGATGTTGGCTTTTATATCATGCAGCAACGACAACCAGACACTAATAATCTACACAGCGCTAGAAAATGATATAATTCCAGCATACATAGATGATTTCCACAAAAACTATCCGGAAATAAAGTATAAAATCGTTAGAGATTCAACAGGAATAATTGCCTCAAAGATTCTTGCTGAGAAAGATAACCCGACAGCAGATGTAATCTGGGGTTTAGCAGCAACAAGTCTTATCCAATTCCAAGAGCAAGAGATGCTAGAAGGCTATGCACCAAAAGGTATAGAAAAAATTAAACCTCAGTTCAAAGATAATTCAGCTACTCCACAATGGGCCGGAATAGACGCTTGGATGACAGCAATTGTAGTAAACACAATCGAACTAGAAAAAAGAGCACTGCCAACCCCATCTTCATACCAGGATTTACTAGATCCACGATACAAAGGGCTAATAACAATGCCTCATCCAGCCTCATCAGGCACTGGGTATCTGATATTGTATGGTATTTTCTCAACAATGGGAGAAAATACCTGGGAATACCTCAAAGAATTAGACAAAAACATTGCAGAATACACCCATTCAGGCTCAAAGCCTGCTACATCAGCAGGTACAGGAGAGTACCCTATAGGAATATCTTTCGGATTTAGAGGCGTTTCCTTAAAAAAAATGGGAATGCCTGTAGAAGTAATATTCCCACAAGAAGGCTCAGGCTGGGAGCTAGAAGCAAACGCCTTGATAAAAAAAGCAGAAATCAAAGAGAGTGCATATAAATTCCTCGACTGGGCAATTTCAGACTCTGCAATGCAACTCTACTCTAAGAATTACGCAATAATTGCATCCGATATCCAAGTAGAAAACGTTGAGGGATTTCCAGTAGATCCTCTAGCACAAATGCTAAACATCGATCTAAAAGAGTCAGCTGGAGCAAAGACAACACTGTTAAGTAATTGGAACAGTGTTCTAAAGAAATAAGGAGAGACAAATGAAGATTTTTTGTTTAGGCGGGGCAGGAAGAATCGCTCGAGAATCAGTTAAAGACCTTGTAGACTTCTCAGATTTTGAAAAGATCACAATCGGAGATATAGATCTCAAGGTTGCCGAATCTATTGCAAACGGATTTAATGATCCACGCGTAGATGCAGTATGTGTCAACATAGCTGATAAAGCAACTACAATTGAGATACTAAAAGAGTACGACATAGTAATAGATGGAACAACAATAAGTTTGAACAAACAGTCAACCGAATGCATAGCGTTAGCAGGCTGTCATGGAGTAAACCTCAACGGATTTGGAGATGAGTTCCTATTTGCAGATATTTTTAAGAAAAATAAAAAAATATTCGTGCCAGGCTTCGGAATGACACCAGGAGTAACACAAATGATGGCAATGAAACTAGCCTCCGAATTAGATGAAGTTGACAGTGTAAGAGTAAGCCATGGAGCTTTCCGGCCAATCGCGTTCTCTAGATCTATCTCCGAGACAACAGTGTATGAGTATGATCCAGAATTACCAGGAAGAGTAGTCTTTGAAAATGGAAAATTAATACAAGTCCCCCCATTTGCACGACCACGAGAGATAAATCTACCCGAACCATATGGAAAGACAACCCAATACATAATCCCCCACGCAGAGACCCACACACTTAGCAAGGCTCTAAAACACAAAAATGTAAAACTGATAGAAGTCAGAGGAACATGGCCAGCAAAGAATATGAGATTGATAAAGGCTCTATACGAGTGGGGGTTCATGAACAATGAGAAAATCGAGATAAATAAATCAGAAATAGGAATAATGGACTGCATCTCAGAATACCTAGTATCCTCTAAAGTCGGACAAACAACCGAACTATACGGATACTCCCTCCACGTTGAAATTGAAGGGAAAAAGAATAAGCAGAACAAGCGGCTTACAGCCTACCACACCCATCCAAAGTCAGATGTTAAGGATTGGGAAGGACTAAGAGCCTACACAAGAAATGTCGGAATACCGATGTCGATAGCAGCAATATTAATAAGCAAAGGGAAGACATTAACAGACAAGGGAATGCTCACACCAGAAGAAGCTTTCAACCCAGATGAAGTTTTTAAAGAACTAGAAAAAAGAGATATAAAAATATGGTACGAGACTGAAGAAATATAAAAAAGTTATTATTTAAATTGCTGCTTAGAACCAATCTAAGCAGCTTTTATTAATTAAAATACTGTAAAGTCTAATCCAACACAGATATGTTATTCTAACAAGTAAAAACTCAAACTACACATAAATTATTCATTATTTATACTGCAAAATATGCATTAATATTTCTATAGAACATGCATTAACATGTCTATATAATATGCATTAATATATCTACATATTATGCATTAATA
>JAFGXN010000024.1 GCA_016936615.1 Spirochaetales bacterium
ACTAGAAAGAGAACTAAACTGATATATGAAAAATATAATTAAATTTCTTTCAATCAATCTTTTACTTTTATCTCTTCTTTCTTGCGAATCCTTCATGGTTTATAGAGCCTCAGAGTCTGAGGTTCAAATCACGGAAGCAATCTTGAGAAATGATCTTGCTAAGGTAAAATCTCTTCTAGCTGAAGGTGTCAGTGCAAACTCTAGAATGCCTTCAAGTGGCTCATACATACTAAGCGCAGCTCTTGCTAACAACAATCTCGAAATGGCGAAGCTTCTAATAGATGCTGGCGCACTGGTTAATCAGAAAGACAGATACGGGATGCCGCTACTTCACGTTGCAAAGAAGGCGCCGATGATCAAGCTGATGCTTGAGAGTGGAGCTGACATGTATGCAACATACCAAGATTTAACAGCCTATGAGGTCTTTGCAAGACGCTTAGTCACAACTGATGCAGAGAAAAAAAAGGCGATAGATCTTATCAAGGCTCATGTTTCACCTGAGATACTAGAAAATGCTATCAAAATAAGTGAACAAACTGTATGGCTAACAAAACAGGACATCTTTGATACTATAAAGGTCTACAAGGATTTTAACTACAATGTTAACAGGCAAAGAGAGTCTGATAAGGCTAGCTTACTGCATGTAGCAGCTATTTCCGAAAACTATGACTTTATATCTCAAGTAGTATCAACTACTGATGCAAACGTTAATATCAAGGATGGGAATAATAATTCTATTTTAGGAATAATCACTCAAAGCGATAATACAAATAGATCCGCATCAGAATATGATAATCTTGTAGCTGCTATGGTAAGAAGTGGCTTAAAGATTGATGATCTAAGCCCCTACGAGACAGATGAGAATGCATCTCCGCTGATGATGGCCTCGCACAAGAACTTCCTCAACCGATGCAAGACCCTGATTAAATTTAATGCAGATCCAAAGCTTGTAAATGAGAACAAGAAGGCTGCTGTAAACTTCTCACGACATCTAAGAACAATGAAATTCCTAGTAGAGAACGGTGCAGATCCACTAAATAAAGATAAATGGATGCAGACCACTATCTTCTGGCAAAGCGATGTGGCTGTTATCGAATATCTGCTAACGCTTGGTGTTAATGTAAATGATCAAGATATCAATGGAGAAACTGCCCTTTTTAGTGTAAGAGATACAAAAGTTGTGGACTTACTAGCAAAGAAAGGAATTAACATAAATCAAGTAAATAACAAGGGACAGTCTGTCCTAGAGGTAGATGTTCTCAAGATCATAGAAGGAATGAAGTATGGTTATGACTACCAAGACGAGTATATTCCAAAGATGAGAACTCTTATCAGACTCGGAATAAGTAGAATACATATCAGCACAGCAAGAACTCGAGCATCCGGAACATCCTTCGACCTGAGCAAGACAATCTCAGTTCTCAGATAATTTATTTTTTTACAAAAAGAAAAAAAGCCGACAGCATTACACTGTCGGCTTAATTTGTTACTCCTATTTATATTTAATCCATGTTGGATGTAAAATATCAGTTCCATCTTTCTCACAAGGAAGTGCTACTAACAACCACGATTGGTTATCAAAGCCCATGAATGTCTGCACTACAATCTGGTTAAGCCCTTTCTTGACTTGTATTGGGATTGGCTTGCGTAGCCAATAGATCTCCTCACGATTCCAGGGAATCTCCTGTATTGGTTGATGCCATGCCTGAACCATTCGTTTAAGTTTCCCTGGTTGCGCCCAATCTGCAGGTCTCTGCGCTTCTCCATTAAACCAGAATCCCGAACCATAATTGTCAAACATCCCCTGCTTCGCAATTCCACCATACTGCCGGTGAGACCTCGCAAAAGACTCAGTATTCCAGATTAACATCAGCTCGCCATCACGCTCGGCCTCAAACTCCAACAATCCGATTACCCCATCCCCAGCCTCGAGATCATCAAAGACACCCTTAGTAAAGATTGTCTTCAAATAGATACTATTCCCAAAGGCTACACGGCTCTTTGGGTGATCCTTTATCAAACTAACTGCCTGAAGATTAAATCCGCCAAAATCCTTCTGCGCAATCAAGTGCCACTTTGCGTCAGATTGTGCAGTATAGACAAACTCTTCACCAAAGCCAGCAAAGACCTTGCTGCGATGAGCCATAAACCGTTGCTCAAACTCGGCAAAGGCCTCCATCTCGGCACTTCCCGATTCAGGGAAATAGCCGTAAAACTGAGGTCTATCCACAGGAGTCCCGCCCCATGAGGTCTCTGCAAAGGCAACAGCTGATGAATAAAATGGATTATTCCTCAGAACCTCTTTCTCATCTGCTACTGCAACATCATTCCACGTGCAGACAATACCGCCAAGCGCAAACTCGTAGCCCTTACTACTTGGAACACTGCAAATCTGCTTAAAGAAAATTTTCCTCACCATATTCAATGGATCTGAATTATTTGTGTAAAAATCAGTTGAATCAATGTTTTTGTGCCTCATGTTAACCGAAGCATTTGACCAATTGTGTAAAATTGTATCTTCACCAGCAAGCAAACCAGGATTCCAGACTAGCGGAATCCGCTCTAAATCCTTAACAACCCCAGTCATCCGCTGAATAAACTCTTCACCATTTAAAATATGAACCTCATCTGCACCTAGATGTATATATGGTGCTAGCTCAGCTGGGACATGTTCTGCAAACTCACGAAGAGAGTTCTCTAAGACATCCATTCCCCGCCGACTCTGCATTGTAAATCCAAATGTTGGACGAAAATACCGACTATGACCTGGCATATCAAATTCAGGAATAACTGTAATATTTAATTTTTTACAAAACTTAGCAAAATCAATATACTCATCATAGCTGTATGACTTCTCAGGAGCTCGACTCTTCCTGCGATTCTTCGCATCATTTAACTGAGGATAACGCTTATTCTCAAGTCTCCACGCGGGATTATCTGTAAAATGAAAATGAAAAATATTTATTTTGTATAAAGCAATATTCTCCATCTGCTCTTTCAAATACTCGATTGACTGAAAGTTTCTTCCCGTATCATGCATCACACCTCGAACATCAAAGGCTGGCGCATCGCTAATAACACACCCGATAATTGAACTTTTTTCCTTAGAAAAAATCACAAGCTGAGCTAAGGTTGTCAATCCGTTAAAGACACCAGAATAGGAGCTAGCAACAATCTTGATACCATTTGGACCGACATCCAGACCATACTCTTCGCTAGCCAATCTCCCGTCAACAACAATCTGCAAATCTGCATCCTGAACAGAATCAACCTTAACAATATTTATGCCAGTTTTTTTAGTGAAAAAATTTGAATTGAACAATCCTTGAGCATCTACTATGCGAAGAGCTAGAGCCCCATCAACAGCAGGAATCTTAAAGATCTGCCCGTTGAGTGCAACTGACTTTGGAAAGGGCAGTAATGGAACAGGAAAATCATTAACCACAGATAAATCGTGGCGATAGACATACTCCATATCTACAAAACTATCCCGTCTAAAGTTAGCTTCATCCTCGACAATATTTGACGCACAAGAGAATAATAGAGCTAAACTAACATAATAAAGAATTTTTTTCACAGAGACCTCCAATAATACACTTTCAGTATCATCTCTAGTGTAAAAGAAAACTTTGCTTATCGTTCAATCCAATAGGCTTATTGTTCATATCCCAGATAATGCTCTAACTCAGCCTCTGCCTCGTCGAGCGAAATACCCCTGCGCCCAGCATAGTCGAGAACCTGATCTCTCTGAATCAGCCCTATCCCGAAGTACTGAGATTCTGGATGAGAGAAGTAGAAGCCGGAGACAGATGCAGCAGGCAGCATCATAAATGATTCTGTCAATTCCATCCCAATCTTCGAAGGTACATCAAGTATGTCGAATATTATCTTTTTATCTGCATGAGATGGGCAGGATGGGTAACCTGGTGCAGGTCGAATTCCCTTGTACTTTGCCTTCAACATATCACTCAACTGGAGATCCTCATCTGGAGAGTAGCCCCACAAATCTTTGCGCACCTGAAGGTGAAGATATTCTGCAAAGGCTTCTGCAAGTCTATCGCACAAGATTTTTATCATAATCTGCTTATAGTCATCGCCCGAAGCAAGATTCTCAAGCAAAGCCTCAGCTCCGAATCCAGAGCTAACTGCGAAGAAGCCGATATAATCCTCAGGACAGTCAACTTTTTTCAAAGAGGAAGATGGAAGAATATAATCAGACAATGATAGGTAGTAAGGGGTCTTATCCTTCTTACCTTGCTGTCTCAAACATGGAATTTCAGCAAGTCTTGTCTTACAATCTGGCGAATATACAGCAATCTTATCTTGCTCACAACTCTCAGCAGGATAAAATCCTACAACTCCTCGAGGCTTCAAAAGTTTAGAATCAATAATCTGCTGCAAGAGCTCTTTTGCATCTTTAATTATCTGATTAGCCTGAAGCTCGATATCAGACCCCCTCTTCATCGATACTAGATTCTCTTTTATATCCCAAGAGTATAAGAAAAAATCCCAATCAATAAAAGGCACTAAATCTCTTTGAATATCAACAAAAATCTCCCTAGAACCCAAGAATTTTGGCTTAACTGGAATATGAGTGTTCTTAAAGGCTAAAGAACGAGCCTCTTCTAGTGTCAAAAATTCTTTCTGAGATTTCCTAAGATTAAGCTTCTCCCTGACTGACTGGTACTGCGCCTTAATCTTCAGTGCATACTCCTGACTGACTGCCTTGTTCAACAGGCTACTCGCAACTGAAACAGAAAGCGAAGCATCATTTACATGAACCACTGGGCCGTCATAGACTACATCAATCTTGGCAGCTGTGTGAGCTACAGACGTTGTTGCTCCGCCGATCATCAGAGGAATCGTCATCTTATTCTCCTGCATAAGCTGAGCAACAAGAACCATCTGATCTAGCGATGGAGTAATCAAGCCACTAAGACCTACTGCGTCTACTTTTTCTTCTATTATAGTTTCTATTATTTTTTCTGCAGGAACCATGACGCCAAGATCTATAATCTCATAATTATTGCACTGCAAAACAATACCAACAATATTCTTGCCGATATCGTGAACATCTCCTTTAACAGTTGCAAGTAGAATCTTCTTCTTTGCTGCAGCTACAGTACATCCTGAATTCATATAAGGAAGCAAGAGTTCGACACTTTTCTTCATCACCCTAGCACTCTTGATTACCTGAGGAAGAAACATCTTCCCCTCGCCGAACAAGGCGCCCACTTTATTCATTCCAGCCATAAGCGGACCTTCGATTACACTAAGTGCAGATGGTTCACCAGCAAGCGCATCTTGAACATCAGAATCAATAAACTCAGTAATACCCTTAACAAGGCTATACTCCAACCTGCCAGCATAATCGAACTCACGCCAAGCCTTAGCCGCCTTCTGCTCTTTTGGATCTGCTGCAATATTTGAGAAATTTTCAAGAATATTCTCAGTTGAATTTGCTGTCCGGTTCAAGACTAAGTCTTCAAGTGCATCTCGCAGGCTCGGCTCAATCTCATCATAGATAGTCAGCTGCGAAGGATTAACAATCCCCATTGTCAAACCTGCTTTGATAGCGTGATACAAGAAAACAGAGTGTATTGCCTCGCGCAGAGGATTATTACCACGGAAAGAGAACGAAATATTGGAGATCCCCCCGCTAAAAAGCACAGGAGGATACTCATTTTTCAAAGCACGCACTGCTTCGATAAAATCTACACCGTAATTATTATGCTCATCAATCCCAGTTCCAATTGCAAAGACATTCACGTCAAAGATTATATCTGAAGGATGAAATCCAGCCTTTTCAACAAGCAAATTATACGATCGCTTGCAGATTGAAATTTTATCCTCTAAGGTAGCTGCCTGACCATCCTCATCAAAAGCCATCACAAGGACAGCACCACCAAGCATGCGGATCTCAGTTGCTTTCTCCAAAAAGCTCTCTACACCCTCTTTCAAACTAATAGAGTTAACAATTCCTTTGCCCTGTATAGATTTAAGCCCTGTAACTACAACTTCCATCTTCGAGGAATCAATCATCACAGGAACACGAGAGATCTCAGGCTCAGAACCAACAAGGCTTAAAAAAGTCTTCATCGCAGAATCTGCATCAATCATCGCATCATCCATGTTCACGTCGATAATCTGAGCACCATTCTCAACCTGATCAAGAGCAACTGCTAATGCCTGATCATACTCCTCATCCTTTATCAATCTCTTGAACTTAGCAGAACCTGCAACATTTGTCCTCTCTCCAACATTAACAAACAAGGAATCTTTGTTGATTCGAAGCGGTTCAAGTCCACTAAAAAAGCTATACTCAGGATATTGCTGTCTGACCCGAGGCGCTATACCTGAAAGCGTTGAAGCAATCTCTCTGATATGAGCATCTGTAGTGCCGCAACAACCTCCAACAATATTTAGGAATCCATCTTTCGCAAAACCACTCAAGACCTTGGCCATATAACCTGGCGACTCATCATACTCGCCCATCTCATTTGGAATTCCAGCATTTGGATGAAGTGAAGTAAAAAAAGAAGAGATACTTGCAATCTCTGAGATATATTTTTGCATAGCTTTTGAACCTAGCGCACAATTAAGACCAACACTCAAAGGATTAGCATGATAGACAGAATAAAGAAAGGCTTCAGGAATCTGCCCAGAAAGGGTTCTACCGCTAGCATCAGTAATAGTTCCTGAAATCATCAATGGAATATCAAATCCAACCTTTTTCTCAAGTTGCTTGACAGCATAGATTGCAGCCTTTGCATTAAGAGTATCAAAGATAGTCTCAATCAAAATAATATGGACACCGCCTGCAATCAGGGCAACTGCCGCCTCGTAGTAAGCATCTGAAAGAGTATCAAACTCAATTGCCCTAGCGCCAGGATCATTGACATCTGGCGAAATAGACAAGGTCTTCCCTGTCGGCCCAAGAACACCAGCAACAAAACGCGGCTTTTCTGGATTTTTTTCAGTAAACTCATCAGCAACTTGACGAGCAATACGCGCGCCCTCGAAGTTAAGTTTATAGACAAGTTCCTGCGTTCCATAATCTGCCTGCGAAACTGTTGTTGAATTAAAGGTGTTAGTCTCGATAATGTCTGCACCAGCCTCAAGATAAGCCCTATGAATCCCTTGAATAACCTCTGGCTTTGTCAAATTAAGAATATCATTATTCCCAGCAAGGTCAATCTTGCTATCTCCAAACAAATCCCCACGAAAATCAGCCTCTTTCAGATGTTCTCGCTGAACCATAGTTCCCATAGCCCCATCGAGAATCAAAATCCGCTCTTGCAAAATCTTTTCAATTGTAGTTCGAGTATCCTTATTCAAGCCAGACTCCTAAAAATCATTTTTCTAATTA
>JAFGXN010000025.1 GCA_016936615.1 Spirochaetales bacterium
GACGAGGCCTTAGCTTATGCTGCGATTGATGCAGGGATATCTAATGCATATGCATATCCTGGCACACCATCGACAGAGATAATGGAGTTTCTCATAGACTACTCTGAGAAAAACAAAGATGCAAAGTATCATGCAACATGGTGCACAAATGAAAAGACTGCATATGAAGATGCGCTTGGAGCTTCTATGGTTGGAAAGAGAGTTCTCGTATCAATGAAACATGTAGGAATAAATGTTGCTGCTGATGCCTTTGTAAACTCTGCTCTTTTATCAATAAACGGAGGACTTGTTCTTGCTGTGGCTGATGATCCAGGCATGCACTCTTCCCAAAATGAACAGGACAGCAGATTCTATGCTGATTTTGCTAAGATTCCTTGTATGGAGCCTACAAACCAACAGGAAATTTATGAAATGACAAGAGAGGCCTTTGACCTATCAGAGAAACTTCAGGTTCCTGTTATGATAAAGATTTCTACACGTGTAGCACACTCGAGAGCTGCTATCAAACGAACTGAGGCTAAAGCTCAGAATAAGCTTAACAAATCAACCGATATCCCGGGCTGGATGCTTCTTCCTGCAACAGCAAGACGAAACTGGACCCGACTACTTGAGAAACAAGAAGCAATGCAAGAGTGGAGTAAATCTTGCGGATATAATACTTTGAAAATTAACAACAACTTCAAAGATTTTGCAGTTATAACAACAGGTCTTGCAAAGAATTACTATGAGGAAAATCTTGCAGAATTGCCTTGCAAACCTTCACATCTTCACATCAGCGCATATCCTGCACCCGAAGAGATGATACAGGAGATTGCAAAGGTTGCAAAGAATATCCTAGTAATTGAAGAAGGTTATCCTTTTATCGAGGAGAAGCTAAGAACTCCTCTTGCTACCGAACAGAAGATCCTCGGGAAATTGACAGGACATATACCTCGAACTGGAGAATTAGATCCAGACAATATCAGAGCTGGACTAGGATTAAAAGCAAAAGAATCTTTAAAAGATCTCGCTACAGAGGTTGCTGGTCGTCCACCACAATTGTGCAAGGGGTGTCCTCACATTGATACATATAACTTGATAAATGACCTTGTCAAAGAGTATGACAACTCTCTTGTCACTTCAGATATCGGCTGCTACGCTCTTGGAGCTCTTCCTCCATACAAGGCTATTGAGACTATTGTCTGCATGGGCGCTTCTGTAGGAATGGCAAAAGGTGCTAGCGAAGCGGGAATGCATCCTGTTATTGCTACTATTGGCGATAGTACATTTTTGCACTCAGGGATGACCTCGCTAATTGATGCGGTCAATGCAAACACAAACATGACACTGATAATCATGGACAACTACACAGTTGGAATGACTGGCGGTCAACCGACAATGATACCTTCTAGTGCTTTTGAACCATTAATCAAAGGTCTTGGCGTAGATCCTGCTCACATCAGAACTATAACCCCTTTAAACAAGAACCACGACGAGAACCTCAAGGTTCTTAAAGAGGAAGCCGATTACAAAGGGCTTTCAGTAATCTTCTCTGTCAGAGAATGTATCGAAACTCTAAAGAAAAGGAGCAAGGCAAAATAATGAAATTTGACATAGTATTAGCTGGTGTCGGCGGACAAGGAGTTCTCTCACTAGCAGCAATAATAGCAAAAGCATCCATGCTTTCAGGTCACAATGTAAGACAGAGTGAAGTTCACGGAATGAGCCAGCGAGGTGGAGCCGTAATGTCTCATCTGCGAATATCAGATGATGAAATTGCTGGAGATCTAGTACCTAGAGGAAGTGCAGACCTAATTCTCGCAATGGAACCAATGGAAAGCCTAAGATACCTTGAGTATATCAAGCCAACAGGAACAGTTGTAACAGCTATTGAACCAATAAATAACATTGCTGTATATCCAGATATTGAAAAAATTCTTGGAACAATCAAGAGTCTGCCATCTGCTAAGATGGTGAATTCTGTAGAAACTGCAACTGCTGCAGGTTCTGCTAGAGCTGCCAACATGGTCCTTATCGGAGCAGCTGCACAATTCTTACCACTAGAGAGGGATGCATTGATATCTGCGATAAAAGAAATTTTTAACCGAAAAGGTCAAGAGATAGTTAACACAAACATCAAGGCCTTCGAGCTAGGCGAACAAGCCTAACTCTCTATGACTGCCCGCGAGGGCAGTTTTTTTATGTAAAAAAAGCTAAATAAACTATCAGCAACAGCTGCTACTGAACCCAGTAATTAACCACGTAAAACTCTGAATCCCCGAGTTGTTCCGTATAACCCATCAAACCCACACCATAGAAATTCCCAGGATAGAGGAGATCAGGAATATCTGGAATTGTAGTTGCAAAGGTTGTTGTATCAGAGACAGAGACAGTCATTGTATATCCGTAGCGAACTCCAAGATTAAACCCAAAATACATCCCACCAGCTGCAACTTCAAGCTCAACTCCTGCCTCAAGGCCGAAGCTACCCGAGCTACTTGAACCAACTGTCTTAGATATTGCCTTATTCTGCTTCATTGTCTCAGTCGTCCCCGGGGTTATCACATCTTCTGAACATATGAAATTTTCCTTAGTTGATTCTAGACTATTCTTGTCTGCCAAACTCGGATATGAGGAAGCATCACCAATCTTATGAGCAATTATCTTCTCATCCACAAGATAATCCAGAAGTCCCACCTTTTTCATATTCTCGTTAAAGCTATTTCTCTCAAATGATAAGGTCTGCGTAGGCTTTGGCAGATTAATGGAAATAATCTTTCCAACCGACTCAGGATGTGGCGAAGAAACAATTTCATAATAGTATGCCTCAAACGGCTGACACATCATAACAACGACATCCTCACCAGCTCCACTAATAAAACTTTTTGATGCGGAATAGGAGGTCATTGTCGAGGTCTGATAATCAAACGACAAGTTAAGATAGTAGCCCATCTTAAACGAACCAGCTAAAGATCCCAAAATAGGTGTCTCCGCAGATCCACCAAAGGCTACCCCTGCAGCAATTCCCACTGTGTGCGATTCCGAGGTATCTACACTATTAGCTTGACCAAAACAGGTCTCAAAGGCAACTAAGTTTTGTGTATATTTTGAATAATAAGGAGGTGAGGCTAGAACAGCCAAGATCTCTGGCTGCGAATAGATGATTTCCCGCTGATCAAGATACATCAAGATCTCGCTGTCGTTATCAATATTTGCAAGACAAATTGACGGGTAATAATCAGAATTAAAATCGCAATCAAACCTCTTAATCTCAACAAAATCCAGCTCATCCTCGTCATACCCGTAAATAAATAGGTCATCATTAGTCTGGAGTACAATATCATCTTTCCCATCACCAGTAACATCGCCAGTAGCAGCAAGGTCTCGAGTATAATCGCGAATTGTGAATTTCTTATCAATCAGCCCTGTGCCAACATTGTACTGTAGCACATAACGGTAAACAAGAATTGACTCCATAGGAACTGGTGTTGCAATCTCCTGATCTATCTCGGGAAGCCCTTCAGGTCTAAAAGTCTCTACAACTACTGACTTATGTTTATCTCTAGATCTAGGCAAAGAGAGATCATCACCTGTAGAGAGATACATCACTGCAAAATCTGACAGATAATCATCCAATATTCCAACCCTCAAATCATCTCTATTCTCTGCATCTCCTGCAAGGATTATCTCTAACCTTCGATCCCCATCAATATCCCCAGTTGTAAGATTAGCATACTCAAGATTCAAAGAGTGATTTATGCGGCTAGTAAAAATATTAGCAAAACTTCCTCCAGAGTACTTAAGAATGTGCAATCTTGCTTCAATAGGCTTGAGATTGACACCAGTAGTATATAAAATTTCAGCCATACCATCTTCATCAATATCTGCACAATGGACATTCATTATTGTAAAATCCTCAAGATTATCAGGAATCCAAAAATCTTGGTGTAAAACTGAAAAACCAGCCTCTTTATCATCGAGAATAATAAGGGAATGACCTATAACTATAGCAATTTCATCTCTACCATCGCCATCAATATCCCCACAAGAAACATCTATCTTATAGATATAATCTTCTCTATCATTAACCCTCCCTAATGTTAAAGGTCTATCCACTTTTACAACATAACTACGAAGACCATATCTTGAAGACAAATCATCACCAATCTTAAGGACAAATTCATTCAGCTTCGCTAGATTAAAGACAACATACACAATCTCCTCG
This sequence comes from Spirochaetales bacterium, assembly GCA_016936615.1. Classification (GTDB taxonomy): domain Bacteria; phylum Spirochaetota; class Spirochaetia; order JAFGXN01; family JAFGXN01; genus JAFGXN01. Next base: position 4,205 of record JAFGXN010000025.1, read on the forward strand.
AACCCATCTCCATCTACATCTCCAGGTGCATTTTTTAAAGGAAGCTTAGTCCAACTCTCATTGAAACTCCTAGTTGCAACAACATTACTGCTCAAACTATCTCCATAAATATCAAGAGCAAGCCGACGAGATTTATCTAATGAGTGCTCACGATATTCAAGCCCCACAAGAGAAATCTCATCAATTTTATTATATACTCCGAATTTTTTATTTAAGGGGTTATATCCTTGGGTTTTTGAAAAAGCTAATCCAGTGTTAAACCCTAACTCCTCGACCCTGGCTAAGGCTTGATCAATCTCTTCAGATTTAAAATCATCATCACAACCTATTATTATTAAAAAAAACATCGAAATCAGAATCACTAGACTTTTTCGCATATCAACACCTCTTACAAATTAACAAAACTACTATAATCTTAAATGTTTCTTAATATTTATCAACCTATTAATCTCATATTTATAAAAAAACACAGATTATTTTAAAATAACATTAAAAATCACTCCCCCAGCAAGCTAAAATCTCAAATTACATGAAATTTCTTTTTTTTCCCCTCTAAAAAAACTTAACTTCTCAAAGCGTATCAAGAGTCAAACTAAGTTCCGATAAATTTATACCAATTTATTCAAGTGGTATTGCTTATTTCATTTACAAATCTGCTTTATATTGTTAAAATATTAAACATTATTTACAAAAAATAAATCATTTGGAGAAAAAGATGAAACACAATTGCAGCTTTAGAGATAAGAAGATCGAAACTATGAGTCGCGAAGAGCTTGAATCTCTACAAATAATTAAGCTACGCGAGATTGTAGCCTCCGCGCTTAAGACTGATTTCTACAAGGAGAGGCTTAATAGTATTGGGCTCTCAGATGCCAAAGATATCAAAGGATTTGAAGATTTTCGAAAAATTCCTTTTACAACTAAGGACGATCTCAGAAATGCGTTCCCATACGGGATGTTATCTGTTGATAAGAAAGATGTAGTCAGAATGCATGCCTCATCTGGAACAACTGGAACGCCAACTGTAATTTATTTTTCTCAAGATGATTTAGATGCTTGGACAGAGATAGTTGCTCGATCAGTTGTCTGTACTGGTTGCTCAAACAGCGATGTCTTCCAAAATATGATGACCTATGGATTATTCACTGGTGGATTAGGTGTCCACTACGGCGCAGAGAAGTCAGGAATGATGGTTATCCCAACATCAAGTGGCAATACTATGCGACAATTGAAGCTTATGAAGGATTTCCAGACTACTGTAGTACACGCTACCCCATCCTACCTGCTTCACATGTTCCATCAGGTCGAAGCTGAAGGATTTAGCCTTAGCGACTTCAATCTAAAGAAAGCACTAATCGGCGCAGAACCTCATAGCGAGGATACAAGAAAAAAGATTGAAGCTCTCTACGGTATTGATGCCTACAACTCATACGGTCTATCTGAGATGAACGGACCTGGTGTAGCCTTTGAGTGCGAATACAAAGATGGGATGCATGTCTGGGAAGATGGTTATATTGCTGAAATTGTCGACAGATACACGCTTAATCCTATCGATGAGGGAGAAGGCGAGCTTGTTCTGACAAATTTAATTCGCCATGCAACCCCAATTCTTCGATACAGAACTAGAGATCTGACAGAGTTTGTCAGCGGAGATTGTGCATGCGGAAGAACTCACCGAAGAATCAAGAGGATAAAGGGCAGAACCGATGATATGCTAATTATAAATGGAGTGAATGTCTTCCCTTCTCAAATTGAAGAGATAATTATGAAACTCCCCGAAATTGGCAACAACTACCTAATCGAAGTCTCAAAACAAGGAGATCTCGATAAGCTAACAGTCAAGACCGAAGTGAATAATCAGATTTTCACTGATGATACTAGAGACTTGAACAAGCTTAAGGGGAAAATCAAAGAGACACTCAAGGCTACGATTTTCATCAATCCTGAAGTAAGCCTCCACGAGACTGGCTCTCTCCCTGTAACTCAGGGCAAAGCAGTTCGAGTTATTGATCACCGCGACTCCAACTAGCAGAAAAGGCAGAATCTAGCGCATAGACTCTGCCTTTTTTTATAAAAAAATATAAAAACTATCTTTCAGTATCCTTTTCCTGACACTTAACAAATACCTCAATCGGTATAGATGTCAGTCCAAACTCCTTGCGAATTCGATTCTTCAGATATTGCAACCAATCCTCAGGAAAGCCACGATGCTTATTTATAAACATCAAGAATATAACCGGGTTCTGCTTTACCTGCGTGATATACTTTGCCTTGAAGCTTGTCTTATTCCTCGCAGGTATTGGATAAAAGTACTTCCACTCCTCGAGAGCCTTGTTCAACGCTGCGGTCTCTACCCTAGTGTTCAGCTGCTTATAGACATTAACAATTGTCTTGAGCAATCTCTTCAATCCTTTATTCTCGATTGCTGCGATTGGCACAACTGGTGCGTAGCTTAGCACTGGAAAAAGGTAGTGAACCCTATCTGTTACAGCTGTCTCAAGATTCGGAATATCTTCCATCGTATCCCATTTTGTCAAAGCAATAATTATTCCTTTTCCTTTTCGGGCAGCTAATGCTGAAATCTTTTTGTCTTGATCAGAGATATTCTTTATCGAATCAACTGCTAGAATGACTATATCAGAATCATCAATTGATTTAATTGCACGATTTACTGAGTAGTACTCAACATTGTCAGAGACTTTTTTCTTACGTCGTATTCCTGCTGTATCGAGGATTCGAAATTTCTGATCATGCCAGACAAATTCACTTGCTACGATATCGCGCGTTGTTCCTGCGATATCAGAGACTATAGATTGTTGTCGTCCAAGTAGAGCATTTACCAAGGTTGATTTACCAGTGTTTGGCTGACCAAGAACTGAAATTTTTATAACAGACTCTTCTTCCTCAACCTCATCAGTAGAAATTCCCAAGCAGCGCAACTCTTCTCCTAGCATTTCGACAAGATCTGCTATTCCAATATTGTGAGTTGCTGCAATTGCGTGAACTTTCTCGAATCCAAGAGAATAAAAATCCCAAACTCCCTGTTCTCGCTCTGCATTGTCAACCTTATTCACAACAACCATTACTTTATGAGAATAAGGACGTAATTTCTCAGCAAACTCCAAATCCTCTGGAGTTATAGCTGTAACATCTAGCAAAAAAACAACATAATCTGCCCGAGCAACCTGTTCTAAACTCTTTGCAACAACTAGATCATCTAGAACCTCAGCATCCAACTTATATCCGCCTGTGTCGACTAAAAGACAGTCCACACCATCAAGACAACAATCATACTCAACAGGATCCCTTGTAACACCTGGTGTGGGATCTGTTATCGCTATATTTTTTCCTATTAACCTGTTAAAAAGTGTTGATTTCCCAACGTTAGGCCTACCTGCAATAGCTAATACAGGTTTACGTCGAGATTGAGAGGAAGTCAAACATTTCATTCATCCAGCTCCTTAAATATTCCTCAATTTCAGAATGTGATTTCATTTCCATAATAGTTCCAGCAATGACTTCTGATTCGCTAACACTAATATTCCTTATTATTTGTTTTATTTCAGGTATCCTAAAGCAGCTCATACTATAACCATCTAATCCAAGCCCAAGGAGAACTACTGTAGCAAGTGGATCCCCAGCAACTTCTCCACACATACTAACAGGAATTCCTGCGTTGTGGGCATTATCTATAACCAATTTAATCAATCTCAATACAGCGGGATGAAAAGACTCATACAGATAAGCAATATTCTGATTACCTCTATCAACCGCAATTGTATATTGAATTAAGTCGTTTGTTCCTATTGAAAAAAAGTCGACTTTTTTCGCCAAAATGTCTGAGGTCATTGCTGCAGATGGAACTTCTATCATTATTCCAATCGGAATATCTGGATTAAAGTTTGCTCCATCCTTTTTAAGCTCATATTTTACCTGCTCAACAACCTTCAAGACTTCATCTAGCTCGTTCACTCCGCTAATCATCGGAAACATTATGCGCAAATTCCCGTAGACACCAGCCCGGTAGAGGGCTCGCAGTTGAGCCTTAAAGACATCATGCCTTGATAGACAAAACCTAATTGAACGCCAGCCAAGAATTGGATTCTCCTCAGACTTATCTCCTTGCAACCAAGGGATAAACTTATCTCCACCAATATCGAGAGTTCTAATAGTCACAGGCTTATTCTTCATTCCAATCAAGACTTTTTTATAAGACTCAAATTGAAACTCCTCGTGATCGATAGAACTCGGTTGCATAAACAAGAACTCTGATCTGTAGAGACCAATTCCATCTGCTCCATGCGCTAGAACAGACTCGACCTCTTCGGGAATCTCAATATTTCCCTGCAATTTTATAAGCTTTCCATCTTTTGTCTCTGCACTTAACTCGCTAAGACTTAACAGATGCAATTCTCGCTGCTGCCACTTATGCTGAATCTTCTTATATCTCTCTAAAGTCTTCTCATCAGGATTGATAATAACAACACCATCATTTCCATCAAGAATAAGAATATCCCCATTGTTAACATTTGCTGTAATTGTCTTTAGACCTAGAACAGCAGGAATCTCAAAAGATCTAGCTAGAATAGCAGTGTGAGAGGCCTTACCACCCATGTCGAACGCAAGACCTTTTACCATTCTCTTATCCATTCCTAAGGTATCAGAAGGTAGCAAATTTCTTGCAACTACAATTACCTCATGTGAAAAATCTGTCAAAGAGACTGTCTCCTTCGACATCAAATTCATCAATATACGCTTAGAGACATCAAAAATATCCTCAGCTCGCTCCATCAGATACTCATCACCAGAGCTTTTTAACATATTTATAATAGTTCGACTAGTCTTATAGACTATCAACTCGATATTCTTCAACTCTTGTCCAAGATTAGTATGAACCTGCGAGATAAACTCAGGATCATCTAACATCAACATATGAGCCTTTACTAACTCTTTTTGAGTGATATTGTCATCTTCTTCTGCTTTCTTAGCTAATACACCAAGTTCTGCTCGAGTAGCCTCCCTAGCAGTAGCAAATCGCTTGATTTCTGAGTCAATCATCTCTTTTGATATACTGTTCTCTGGGATACTCAAGCGATCATCGCGATGAATATGAACTTGTCCAATGACAATACCAGGAGAAGCAGAAATTCCATTCATTTTTTGCATTACATTATCCATAATAATTTTTTTTCTTATTAGTGTCAAATATTGGTTTTAAAATTTATCCTCATACTATATAATAACACCATGGGAAAGAAAAAGAAACGTAAAAATAAGAAACCATTTAGCCTTTTTTTCTGGATTGCTGTTATTTTAACAATATCTCTGATTTTTTTACTTAAATATCAACCTATCAAGGAAAGAATATCAGATTTAAGAGAAAAAAACAATACAGAGACTCCGATTACAGAGATTGAGTCTCCAAAAACGACACCTCAACCGCCAATAAAACAGCAACCTAAGGAAGAGAAAAAAGATGATATGATAAATATCTCAATTATTCCCAAAGAAGAGAAGAAAAAGCAAGAATTACCAAAGGAGACTCCACAAGAGGCTGTTTCCAAGGAAAAATCCTATATTGCAGGAATATATTTCCTCTCTGTAAATGATGATGCTGAGATTAGTCTAGAAAGGGTTGAAAAAGAGATAAAATACATAAGCACCCCGCTAATGAATACCTTAGAGACAATGATTGGAGGACTCTCCTCCGAGGAGGTTGCGCGAGGACTTCTCAATTTTATACCGCAGAATACAAAGCTACTTTCTGCATCAGTAAAAAACGGAACTGCATACCTTAATTTTTCAAAAGAATTTCTAGTCGATCAATTTGGGCGGGATGGAGCAAAGGCAAAGATAATGCAGATTGTCTACACTGCTACAGAATTCCCCACAATAAATGATGTACAATTCCTCGTAGACGGCGAAATAAAAAATTATCTAAATGCAGAAGGGATAAACATAGGCAAACCTATTTCAAGAAATTCATTCAAATAAGAGACAAAAGCTTAGCACTAAGAGTTGCTAAGCTTCTTTTTTTCATTTTTTTCCTTAAGATAATGGGCTTGTTGCTCTAACAACCTATCAACCTTACTAATCTCAATAAAAGATGCACCATTGCTTGTACCAAAATTTCCAGCTAGAACTAAGACTAAATCTTCTGGGGAGATCTTGGTTCTGTTCTGAAGGCGAACTAAGGCCTCAAACAAGAACTCATCGGTTGTATCTCGCGTTGGCATATACTCAGCAACAACACCGTATGAGAGAGACAACTCTCGCATAGTTCGAGCATCGTAACACATTGCGAATATTGGCTGACGTGGTCGATAAGCTGACAAAGCTCGAATTGTTCGCCCAGAAAAGCTATCAGCAACAATAGCAGAGATCGGCATATCTGAACAAGCACGAATCGCAGACTTTGCAAGAAAAGATGAGACTGGATTGGTCAAGACATAGTCGCAGATGTTAAAATCAGCAAACGAGCAAGATTCCACATTCCGTGCAGTCTCTGCCATTACACGAACCGCCTCTACCGGATATTTGCCGTAGGCTGTCTCGCCACTTAACATTATGGCATCTGTACCATCATAGATTGCGTTTGCAATATCGCTTACTTCGGCTCGTGTCGGTCGCGGATTTGAAATCATACTGTGAAGCATCTGAGTCGCAACAATTACTGGCTTACGCTTTGCCCTCGCAGTTCGCATCAACAGTTTCTGAATGCTTGGAATCTTAGGTGCTTCAATCTCTATTCCGAGATCTCCGCGAGCTACCATGATACCATAGACATGATTTAAAATTTTATCAATATTGTCTACGCCCTCTTGATTCTCAATCTTTGCAATAATTTTAACCTTACTGTTATACTCATCAAGGATAGCCTGAACTCGCATTGCGTCCATTTCGTGTCTAACAAAAGAGTGGGCAATAAACTCGATATCATTTTCAGCTGCAAAACGGATAAAATCCACATCTTTATCGCTCAGAGGGGGAATATTAAGTTTACATTTCGGAACATTCACACTTTTTCTAGGATTTATAACTAAGCCGTCTACGACTTCACACTCAAGAAATCCATCCCCTTTCGCAACAAGAGCTAACTC
>JAFGXN010000026.1 GCA_016936615.1 Spirochaetales bacterium
TTATGGTAGAAGATATAGCAAAAAAAATGAGTGGTGCAATACTTCCTGGTAACAGCACTGTTGAATTTAAGGAATTTGATATTCCCACACCAGGACATGGAGAAGTTCTGATAAGAACTAAGGCATCAACAATCTGTGGAAGTGATATCAGGGCAATATATCATGAACACCTTGGAAAAGGTGCAGAAGGTTATCAAGGCGTGATTGCAGGCCATGAACCATGCGGACAAATCGTAAAGACTGGTCCTGGATGTAAATTTTTTAAAGAAGGCGATAGAGCAATTATCTATCACATTTCTGGCTGCGGAATTTGTAACGACTGCAGACGAGGCTACATGATCAGCTGTACAAATGAAAATTACAGAAAAGCCTACGGATGGCAACGTGATGGAGGAATGGCTCCTTACATTCTAGCTGAAGAGAAGGATTTAGTGATGCTTCCAGATAATCTAACATATATTGATGGAGCGCAAATTGCCTGCGGATTCGGGACTGTCTATGAAGGTCTGGAGAAAATCGGAATTTCAGGCAACGATGATGTCCTTGTTACTGGTCTTGGACCTGTAGGTCTTGCAGCACTTATGCTTGCACGACAGCTTGGCGCTAAAAAACTTATTGGCGTAGATGTAGTCAAAGAAAGAAGAGATTTAGCTCTATCATTAGGTCTTGCCGATGTTGTTCTTGACTCTAATTCTGAAACGATTAATAAAATTCTTGATGAAACAAATGGAAATGGCGTAGAAAGAGCTGTAGAATGCTCAGGCAATACACACGGAAGACAATTAGCTATCAGGGCAACTCGAAAATGGGGAAAAATTGTCTTTGTTGGAGAAGGCGGAACAGTTGAGTTTAATCCGAGCCCAGATATTATTCACGACCAAAAGACAATCTACGGATCATGGGTAACTAGCATATGGAAAATGGAAGAACTTGTAGAAAGAATATCAAGATGGGGAATACACCCTGAAGATTTGGTAACTCATAGATTTCCACTTGAAAAAGCTCCAGAAGCATACAGTTTGATGGCTTCAGGAAAATGTGGAAAAGTAGCGATAGTCTTTGACGAAGAAAATAAATAGGAGAATCTAGTGGTAGGGTATAAAGCAAAAGCAATAGAAGCAATCAATCCAGCAACAGTTCCAGAGAGAATTTTAAATTCAGGTCATTCAATGCCTTGCATAGGTCTAGGTACTTTTGGTTCAGATCACATTACACCGCAGAAGGTTGCTGAGACAGTAGAAGATGCAGCCATGCTTGGCTACAGATCTTTTGACTGTGCTTCAGTCTATGGAAATGAAAAAGAGATAGGATTTGCTCTTTCAAATATTATGGAAAAAGGGATAAAAAGAGAAGATCTTTGGATAACATCTAAAGTTTGGAATGATATGCATGATCCTGAAGATGTTATAGCATCATGTAAAAAATCTCTTTCAGATTTACAACTAGATTATCTTGATTTATATCTTGTTCACTGGCCTTTTCCCAATACACATGCACCAGGGTGCGATGTATCTTCTCGAGCCAACGACTCTAAACCATATATTCACGAAAATTATATGAAAACATGGAGAGCAATGGAACAACTTGTAAAGCTTGGCCTTGTACGTAACATTGGAACATCCAATATGACAATTCCTAAGATGAAACTTCTTTTAAACGATGCAAATATTATTCCTGCGGTCAATGAAATGGAACTTCATCCACATTTTCAGCAGAAAGAACTATTTGACTTCCTTACTGCAAAAAACATTGCCCCTATAGGATTCTGTCCTATAGGCTCACCAGGAAGACCTGAAAGAGATAGAACACCAGACGACACTGTACCGACAGAGGATCCTGTAATTGTGCGAATCGCAGTGGCACATAATATCCACCCTGCACTAGTTTGTATCAAATGGGCAGTACAAAGAGGACAAATTCCAATTCCGTTCTCAACAACTAGAAGAAATTATTTCAGTAACCTAAAAGCGATAACTGAAGACCCTTTAACCGATGCAGAAATGAAGATGATTTCACGCATCGATAAAAACTGTAGATTTATCAAAGGACAAGTTTTCTTGTGGAAAGAAGAGCAAGACTGGCAAGACCTTTGGGATGAAGATGGAATTATCGCAGAATAAAGCAAACCCCGACAAAACTATGTCGGGGTTTTTTAGAAAATATAGGGTGGCCCTTAATCTATCTATCAAAAGAAACTAAATCTTCAGAAACCTTAGTTTCGTTTATAAATCCTTCAGCTTTCACAATATTCTTACCCTTTTGAAGCCTAATCCTCGACCAGACGCATCGCTTTAAATGATCAGGTTTTACAGCTGAAATAAATTTGTCATTTAAATACAGTTTTACATATTCGCAATTAGAATAGACTTTAAACTCAGATCTTGAACCCTTAATATTTCGACCAGTTATATGACAAACAGGAGAATCTGTCCAATTTGCCTTATAAAAATAGAACAGCTCTTTTTTTGCTTGCCTATCATAGCTTACAATTCCTTTATCGTTCATCCCAGCTTTATCGCCTTCATTTCGGTTTTCTGCAGAAAAATCAAACATATTCCAGACATATGAACCCCAAATAAATTGAGACGATGCGATTTTTTCCCAATAAATCTCATGAAAATACAACTGCCAGCTCTGAGGATGTAATTTACCTCCGGCAAGCGGCTTAATCCTGCAAGCTCTGTCATATTCAAATGAACCACCAGCACCGTATTCGCTGATACTGAAAGCTATTGATGGATTCCTCCGATGATAACGGTCTACCCAACTTACAAATTGCTTAGGGGATAATCCATACCAACCGAGATACTGATTCCATCCAAGAATATCTGGAGTTGAGGTATACGGACCTTCAAAATTTGCTGCTCCAACTGTCAGCCTTGACGGATCTATCTTTTTTGCTTCAACATTCAACTCTTCGATATATGAAGATGCCCGGTCGAAGACTTTAATCTCATTATAGATTCCCCAGAAGAATATTGAGGGACGATTTAAATTTTGATAAATCAACTCCCTTAGCTGCTGAATTCCATTCTCCCTTAACTCTTTTGACCCATTAAACCCATTAGAAATAAAAGCAACAAATGGAATTTCAGCCCAGACGACAATGCCCTTCTGATCACACAACTTGTAGAAATAATCTGCGTGCTGATAATGAGCTAGACGCATTGAATTAACTCCCATATCAAGCATAATTTCCATATCTTCGTCATGATGCTTATTCAACAAGGCAGAAGCATAACCTTCTCTATCTTGGTGTCGATTAACGCCATGCAATTTTAGATAATCGCCATTCAAGAAAAAACCTTTTTCTGGATCTACTGAATACGAACGAAGACCAAATGTATCAACGACAGAATCAATAACATCTGAGCCGCTTAAAAGCTCAACTTTTACAGTATAGAGATAAGGATTATCCAAACCATTCCACAAAACAGGTTTATCTATCTTAAAATCTGAGGTCGAACTATCACTTAAAGATGATACGCGATTTGTCGCAACTAAGTTTCCAGATGCATCATATATCGAAGTATTCAAGGTCAGAGCCTCAGATGGATTGGCAATTAACAACTTAGTTTCAACTGAAAAGGCAGCTTGATCATGGCTAACTGATTTAGGCATAACAAAGACACCATTAGTACTATAAAACATCGGTGAAATACAATTTTTTTCTTTGATTACTAAAGAAACTGGTCTTGTTATTCCTCCAAAAAAATTGAAATCACCTGAGATGGGAAGAATCTCTGACATATCTCTGTTATCAGCAATAACTACAATTTCATTCTCTGCATCAAAACGTACTGAATCTGTTATTTCTACTGTGAATTGAGAATAACCACCTTTATGCTGACCAACGAATTTATCATTGACATAAACATGACCTTCTTTAGAAACAGCTTCAAACTCAAGAAAGATTCGTTTTCCTTCTAAGGATTTGTCAAAGAAATAATTCTTAGTATAAATCCCTTTTCCCTTGGTAAAATATCTTCCAGAGACAACTTCATCAGAATTCCAAGAATGTGGCAAACTAACTCTCTCTACCTGATTTTCACCATTCAACTGAAATTCCCAATTATCATTAAAATCCATAATAGTTTGTGCATTTACAATCGAAAACGCAAACAACAAACACAAAATAAAACATTGTTTTTTCATAAAACCCCTCTGCAAATCGTTTTGTATAAAATTAAGCCATTAGTTTTGCTAGTAGCCAAATTATCAATAAACATATTTTTCATATTTTTTAATAAGATTTTTCGATGCCTGAATTGGATTAGTATATTCCTTTGATGTGTTTCTCCATACTGACATAATCCAATCTTCTTCCCATTCTAATATATAAAACTTTTTCAAGTCACGACGAGCTTGTGCATCACTCAAAAGGCGCGTTGCATAATAATCTTTCACCAGACCAGACCAAAGCTTTGCCGCATATTCATTTACGCCTGGTCCCCAAGTAGTAATAAGACGCTTAGCATCAGATTCATAATATGCCTTTTCTTCATCAGAATCTCCCCATGCTCTTGCAAAAGAAACCCAACGCTGCAACTGCAAATTAGGGTGAGATGCAAGCAATGAATCTATTTCACATAACAAAGTGTAAATATCATTAAATGCCTGCAAACGAGATTTTCCAACCTTCCAATTTGCCTTCTTTATCATATTATCAGCAACGAGACCTAAATACTGAGCAGTTAACTCGATTAAATCATTCTGATACATCTGAGAATCACAAAACTCACTTGCATCTGCGAATTTCTCAACTGCCTGAAAAAACTCCTTAGAACTATGAGCTGTCGCATTCGACTTTTTCGACGGTCTAAATTGGAACTCAAATCGAGGATGATCTGTAAAATCACCATAACAAGATTTCTGTAGCAACGCCATGGCAGATTTCATAATATCCCCAGAATAACCATATTTCTGCATACAATAATCTTCAATCCAAGAATCCAACTCGATAGCATCAGAATCCCAAGCAGCATCGAATATTAACTCATAAATAATTTCATTATTTTCAATACCCTCGGGTGCAGATCCATACCCAATCAAATTACCTTTTTTTTCGTATGCAAGGGCTTCTGATGCACCTTTTGCATAAAAATCTAACACACCGATATATGAAACTTTTCCTCCCATATTCGGAATTGTAGAATAAATCCATGATTTCCCGAAGAAACCGCTATAAGTAACCCAAGATGGTTGAATAAACCAATGGTAAACATTGTAATCGTTTGCTAGATCAAGAAAAAGGACCTTATCATCTGGAATAGAGCTAACAAAAGAAGATAAACGCTCAGGAGTCCAAACGACTCGCCCTAAATGATCTTTATGAAAAGGAAAAGTCCACCCCTGCATAGTCCACACAGCGTTTGGATTTGCCCCTGAAATGGATTTATAGATTGTTGACCCATACTCATTCATCTGACGCAAAGCTTCTGCATTATTCGAAGACAAAGGGACATCCATCTCATTAAAAGTGTCAGACAAGTAATATTTATTGACCCCAAACTCCTTCTCCCACTCAGACACATACAAATTACCAATCTTTATGAACAATTCCTGATTTTGCTTGGTGCTTGGAAGAATCAATGATGCCTGATTTTCTGGAGAAAATTTTGCCCATTTTAGTTTTGTGATAGTCGCTGGATAATATTTATTTAAAGAATCAGGAACAAATCCAGCAAATGCAGGAATAATTGGAGTCATTCCCAATTCTTGCAATCTGTCTAATATTTTGTGTGTAAGATCAACTTGCTTCTGAAAATATGAATCTGGCATGTTATTATTCCAACCAGCAATATTTCCCATTCTGTTCCATGGGAAGTATGCAGGTCCAGTAAAAAACCCCTTTGCCTCATCTTCTGAAAACCCAAGGTTTAAAAATGTTCTATATAAGATAGCTTCAGTAGCACCTGGCAACAAAGGCATATTTACACCGTGCATCGCCATCCAATCAATTTCTTGTGACCATCTCTCCCATGTCCAATAAGGAGTAGTATATCCATGAGTCACAACATTGAAATAATAGCGATAAATAAAAGGAGACTCTCCGTTATCATCAAAATTATCAACAGCTTTTAACTTCTCTAAATCAACAGAGACTCCACTCCAAGTGTAAATACCGTCACAATAATCTTTAAGAAAATCATAAGCTCCACGACACAAAGAAATCGAAGAGTTTCCCGAAACTATAACTTTACCATCCTCTGCTTTTATCTTATAAGCATCATTTCCTTCAAGACTAGAATCCGCTGTAAAAATAAAAACAGACGCGACCTCATCACCAAAAACACGTTTTACAACATTCAAAGCTGATTTAGAATTCGACTCTGCAAAAATTAAATTAGCTAAAAAAAATAAAATAGATACAATAATAATTCTTTTATGCATAAATTCTCCCTTTTTATACCTAATATCGCCCTTCATTCAATTTCTTTAATATTTCAGCTGCCAAATCATTATCAAAAGGTCTATACATAATCTGGCTCTTATCAAATTCTGATAATTGATTAGCAGTCCGACTTATAAAGTCCTCCCAATTTCGTAAACCTTTAGGTAGCCACAAAGCCTCGCTCAAGGCAAACGCTCTAGGATATGTTTGAAAAAACAACATCTCTCGACTATGGATATACTCAGACCACAAATTGCCTTGAGATCCCCAAATATCAGCACCGACCTTATCATACTTTGCCAAATCAAAATCATAAACACCTTTTAATGATACAACATCAGATTTATTTATGTTAGGATCACTTCCCCACTGCTTATAGTCAAAATATGTAGGAACTCCAGGTGTAAAAATAATAGGGAACCCTCTATCTGCCAACGCCTTTACATTTCGTATGCTACTTGCTTCCTTTCTCCAAAGAAAAAGTGGAGTGCCATCTGGATGATCAAAATCCTCATGCCACGCCATTATCTGCTTACCATAAGACTTTGCAATACCAGCTGCCTTATTGAAAAACCATCCCATAAACTCATGCTCATCCTTCAATCCGAGTTCAGCAATCCTTTTCTGACAATGAGGACACTCCTTCCATCTATCAAGAGGCGCTTCATCACCACCAAGATGCAAATACTTTGAAGGAAACAGTTCAGAAACCTCTTGTATCACATCATCAATAAACTCAAAAGTAGAATCCTTGCCAGGGCAAAGCAAATCTAGACTTACTCCCCACTCCTGCCTTACCTCAACAGGAGCACCACGGCAGGAAAGTTCAGGATATGAAGCAACTGCTGAAACCATATGTCCAGGCATATCAATCTCAGGAACAACCATTATTCCTCGTGCTTCTGCAAATTTCACAATTTCACGAATATCATCCTGAGTAAAGAATCCGCTGTGAGGCTCGCCTACATATTTTAAATTACTTCCAACACCAATTCTAGTATCTCCACGAATTGAACCAACCTTAGTCAATTCTGGTCGACTTTTGATCTCAATACGCCAACCTTGATCCTCTGTCAAATGGAGATGCAGAATATTAAACTTGTATCTGGACATTGTATCGATGTAGTCAAGAATAGTTTCTTTTGGGAAAAAATGTCGACCGACATCAACCATCAACCCTCGCCAATGATACTGAGGATAATCATCAACTTTTAAAACTTCAAGCAATAAATCTTCTTGTGAACCAGGAATAATCATTTGCAAAAATGTCTGAACAAAATTAAAAGCTCCCTCTTCATCAAAAACACGGCAAACAATCCCTGTTTCACTAATCTCAAAAGAATAGGCACCAGCAACTTTATTTTTAACCTCGCCTTTTTTTATCGAAATAAAAGCATCATCGCTTTGAAAGGCTATAATCTTAGCAAAAATACCAAAATCTGATTGAATCTTTTGGCTCAAAAGCAAAGCAGCTTCGGATGAATTGTCATCAACAAGGATAGAAAACTGACTAGGCATTTTGATCTTTGACTCTGACCGGATAACACTCACAGGCATGGGAATAACCGAGCCAATACCCGACACCTCTTTTAAATCAATTTCATCTGGAGAGGAAACACAACCTGCAACAGTCAAGATTAAACTGATTAAGAAAAAAAAATTTTTCATAAAAACTCCACAAAATATGTTTACGTTAACATCAAAACTTGCTAATTTTCTTCTTCATGATATAATCTCCATAGGAGGATACATGAAACGTATTACAAGCTTAATCATATTTATGATAGCATATATCTCAATTAATGCAAGTGCAAATTATCAACTTAACTGCACTGGAATAAACAGACCAATCGAAGAAGGAGACTTCCAGATAAGCAGTGAATATAAAGATAGTTTCTCAATAAACAACACATATTTATCAAAAGATGGAAAACCCTGGACACCAGTTATGGGAGAATTTCACTATTCGAGATTCCCTAACGAGGAATGGGAAAATCAGCTGGGGAAAATGAAGGCAGCAGGAATATCCATTGTTGCAACCTACATTCTATGGAACCACCATGAAGTGAAAGAAGGAGTATGGAACTGGAGCGACGATAACGATTTAACACGTTTTATCAAGCTCTGCCAGGAAAATGGACTTTATGTCTGGCTAAGAATAGGACCATACTGCAATGCAGAGGCTGCTAACGGAGGGATTCCAAGATGGGCAAATGCTGGCAAAAGGACTAACAACGCAGGATATATCGCTAAAGTGGAAAGATATTTTCAGCAGGTTGCACAGCAGGCCGAAGGGCTCTATGTCAAAGATGGCGGGCCGATTGTCGGGCTGCAGCTGGAGAATGAGTTTGCAAGCGGAGATCCAAATCACATTGATAAGTTAAAAGAGATTGCTGTCAAAAATGGAATGATTGTTCCATTCTATTCACTCACCGGTAATTCTGTTTTTCACGATAATCAATATGGCTTTTTACCTCTTCAAGGTGCATATGCCTACAGAGGCTGGCAGAGAAATGCGGGAGGTATTGTTCCTGGATTCGCATATGACAGCGATGTCTGGGGAATCGAAGAAGCTCTAGGCAGAACATATTATGAACTTGACAAATATCCGCGAGGTCTTTGCGAGCAGGGAACAGGAAGTCCTATGAAATATTATGACAGATTCATGGTTGAGCCTGCTGTAATCGAAGCACATGTTCAGAATCAAATTGGACGAGGAATGAATCTTATCGGATACTATATGTTTCAAGGCGGAACTCAGGTCAAGGGATTAAACTCTACAGGATGGCCACTATCCTACGATTTCCAGGCTCCGCTTAGCGAGTTCGGCGAGGTCAAAGAATCGTACAAAAGATTAAAACTTTACCACCACTTTGTAAATGCAAAAGGCGAATTCCTTGCAAAGACTCAAGTCTACACAGAACATGAGAGCAATAAAGAGAGTGCTTTCAATACTGAAACTCTCCGGTACTGCGGAAGATTTGACGGCGGCGAAGGATTCGTTTTTATAAACAATACTCAAAAAGGACTTAACCTGCCTGATAAATCGTTCAAAATCACCTGCAAGATTGAATCAGGCTCTATGACTTTCCCGCAGAAAGAGTTCACGATAAAGAACAATGAATCTGTAATTTTTCCAGTCAATATGAAACTGACAGATAAAATCACATTAAACTACTCTACAGCCCAATATCTTGCAACTATAGATAAATCAGGCAGAAAGACTCACTTTTTTGTGAAAAAAAATGCACAGAATCCAGAATTCAGCTTCTCTGAGAAACCAGCAAAGGTCTCAAGCGGTTGGGAATTAACCGAAGACGTCTATACTGCGACGATTGAACCGTCAGAAGCAAATCTCTCAATCAGCTTTGAGAATGCGACAATAATTCTACTCTCACTTGAAGAAGGGCTGAACAGCTACATAACTGCTACCAATAATTTATTCATTACAGATGCCGAAGTTATTATGAGTAAAGACAAAGTAACTTTACTGTCAAAAGGCGAGGAAGCTCTTAAAGTTTATATTTTCAACGCAGGCAACAACAGTTTTGAGAAATCTTTGTTTGAGAAGAAGAGCTGGGATCCAAAACTCAATTTAGCTCAAACAGGACACTGCAGAAGGCTCAACATTGATCTGCCTTCAAACCTACCTGAAAATGTTTCAAATATCTTTGTAAAAATTGACTACCGAGGCTCAAAGGCAGAACTTTTTGCAGATGATGAGTTACATACAGATCACTTTTTCTATGGAGCTACATGGTCTATCGGATTGAAAAGGTTTATCGATAGTCAAAATAAATCAATAAAGATTAAGTTTAAGTCATGGGATATTGGAGTACGTGGGCTTTCCGAAAGTCTAAAAAAAGAGATGTATACAAAAATAACCCCATACATAAAAACTATTACCACAGAAACTGAGTATAACTTCAGATTAGAACTGTAAGAATCTTTTAATCAAACTATGTATATTCCTTTCTTCTTAGAAAGGAATATACTAACATTTGACTATAAATTCTTTTTCTAATATTGACCATTTGCCTAAAATAATTATAATAACGTTAACACTTTTTAAGGAGAGAATATGAAACAGAAAATTTTGGCAGTATTAACTGCTGTAATTTTTATGTCATGTATGGCAACAATAAAAAAATACGGCTATACTGACGGACCTATTTTAACTTTTTCAGAGGATGCACATACTTCGGTAACTATAAACTGGCTGACATCTGAAAATAAATCCTCGCAACTCCAATGGGGAGAGGAAAAATCAAATCTGTCAAAAACAGAAACAACACCAGCAGGGACTGACCACCATGTAACGCTGAGAAATTTACAACCAAATACAACTTACTACTACAAAATAAATGAGGAACTTTTTCTTCAAGAAGAAGAGTTGATTCCTAATGATAAAATTTTCTCATACACAACTCCAGATAAAAATAGTCCGCTAGACTTTGTGATCATGGGAGATATGCAGGCTTTCAACGAAGAGACTCTTAGAACCAACAGAGTGACGATGAAAAAGTTATCCAAGCTAGATACGGATTGCATTGTTCAACTAGGAGATATAACAGAAGTCGGAACTGATCCTGAATCATGGCACTGGTTCATGAAATCTTCACCAATCGCAGCAAGTACTATTCCTTTTTTATCCGTAGTTGGTAACCACGACTACTACTGGGAAATTCCTAATGCTGCAAATTTCAAAAAGACGTTGAAATACAACTATCCGTCAACCGCAAAGAGCAAATCAGCATACTACTCAATTGATATAAAAAATGCGCACTTTATTTTCCTTGACAACTTTGACCTCTGGCCAGGAATGACACCGTCACAGAAAAGATGGGTAGAGAAGGATTTAGAAGAGGCATCAAAGAACTCAAAATGGATTTTTATTTTTATGCATCATCCCCCTTTTACAACATCAAATGAGGGAGATAAATCGAATCTACATCGTTGGCTGCTACCACTAACAGCAAAATACAATGTTGATGCAATTTTCTGGGCACATATGCATCTATATGAGCACTATGAATATCAATATGGTAAAAATGGTTACACTTTTGGTCTCAATGATAAAATAGCAGATTACCCTCTTCACATGTTCTGCTCTGGTGGCGGTGGCGCAAGACTTGATTCACTCTACGGAGGATTTACTGATCATGAACCATTCGATGAAAAAATGTTAATGTGGAATAGGACAGAAAAAAAAGTTGAAATGAAAGTTTTTGAGAAAAGACCATGGAACCCATTAAAACTCAGACCTGAGCTGGCAGATATAGTTTCAACAACACAAGACTGGACAAAACCAGGATTTGAAATGTCAAAGGTATTCTATTACTATCCTTTTGATACAAAAGACGCATACGATAACTTAGAGTACTCTACAAATAAAGAGAACCTTTATACTGATTCAGCGAAATTCCTTGGATTTAAATATGGAGAAAACGCCCTTCACTATATTAGAGTTCTTGCTGATGATAAAGAATGTACAATCTCTGTTCACTACTACAATGGAAATGAAGGAGATCACGGACAAATAATGGAAACACCTTTTGGCCATCAACAGAAGTGGAATTTTCAAGCGAAATCAAGATAAAAAAGGGGCTGTGGCCCCTTTTTTTTATATAAAAATATTAAAACTTGATCAGAAGAACTTTGCCTTTCTTCGGTTCGAGCGTCAACTCTATTTTATCAAGAGAAAGCTCAATTGAATCCTGAAAGCCTTGAAGGACTGGAACCTCGATAGAAGCTTTGCCCGGATCTATTCCTAAACTTGCAAGGTCGATGCTGATTTTGACCTTCTTAGAAATTACAGACCAGTTGCCAATAGCAACCATCAGATAACCAGATTCTCGGTTCAGATAGGCTGTAGCTTTTACATCTTCATGACTAGTAAAGACAACCGCAGAAGGACTCCAGTAAGGAATCATATGAGCCTTCGCCATTCCTATCCTGTCAAAGAGCTCCCACATGACTCGAGGATCACCGATTGTACCTTCAGAACCCCATGGAAGACGATTCGTCATACCAAAAACAAGTCCAAGCCACGGATTTCCGCCGTCTTGAAGCATATCGCCCATCAAGCCGAAAGGAATACCGCTTGATTCAACCAGCCAGTTCTCAGGCGACATCTGATTGTACTTGAAAGACTCTCCGAACCATAATTTATTTATATATGGAAAAAACTCTGTATACTGGATAGCAGGACCTTTCGAGAAATTAGTATTTGAGTGCAAATCAATAAGACATCCAGGCTTTGCTGCATCCATAACACGGCGTATTCTCTTGAGCATTGTTCTGTCAAAGGCGACATCGTCAAGATAGAGCCCATCTATGTCATAATTCTCAAACATCCAGCGGAGTCCCTCGATGTAATAATTGTACCAGCGGCTGTTAACGCTAGTCAGAATTGCAGCATCAGGAACAGATGGCGCAATATTCGGAGCATACCACTGTAGTACGTAATCATCTTCAAAATGTTCACGTAACCAAGGGAACCCGCCACCATTTCCATATGGAAAAATTTCATCTCCCAGACTTCTCAATGCCCAGATTTCTGTAGTAATCGAAGATAACTCCCGCACGGTATAATAAATCTTTGTCTTAATGCCGGATGCCTGATTGATTTTAATCAGCTCCTTGAACTCTTCCTGGGCAATGAAAGGATAATTGATATATGGATTATACTTGTTCGCATGATGAACATTTACAACATTAACACCTTTATCGATAATCTCCTGCGATGGAATAACTGTATTTCCTCCGCTATGATAGTATCTGTAGGAAAAATGACTCTCTGTATCTAATTCTTTTACAGGTGTAATAATAAATGAAAAAGAAAATTTGTCTGTAGAGCCTGCCTTGCAGATTTTAGATCCTGTTCTGACATATGCCCTTGTCTGATCTGCCTTAGATTTGATTCCAAGCCAGCCAAGACCGTTATTAAACCATGACGCAGGTGGTGCAGGCTTGTAGAGATTGAGCATCGGACCGGTATAGTCTGCACCTTTAAGTTCGCAGTGAATACCTGCCTGCGCAGAACCAATCCAGAAGCTGTCCTGTGGCTTAATCCACTTTGCAATATGACACTTAGGTGTCGCTCTTCCACTCAAATTCATACCCATCATAGTCTTTGCGATTGAAGACTTGAAAGGGATATCCAAGTAAAAATTTTTGACTAATCTATTTTTTTTCCATAAAATGCTATAATTCCACTCTACATAGCCGTCAAACTCGGTGAATGCCTCAAGAACAAGCGAATAATCCGCAGTCTCTTTCACAAACTTCCAATCTATTCTGTCATCCGCAGCCTTCACAATTTCCAGTTTTTCAGAAATGCTCGCTGACGAACCAGTAACATCAACTAGAAAATCGACAGGAGAAGCGAGAATTTCCACACCGTTTGCTGAAATCTGCAGAGGAAGACCATTATTTCCAAGAGTGATTTCTCTATTATTGTAGACAATCTCAAACTGATTATCGCTATTCTTCAAGACTAGCGGTGAATAAGGCTTTACAACAACAGCTTCATGCCCCAGTGTCGAATTGAGCCATCGCAGTCTGGAGTATTTCCAGGGCTGGGAATCGCCTCTGTCTGCAAGAACCTGGTCATCGATGTTCAATGAAACTTTAACACTTCTTGAACCGTTATCAGAAGCGACAACAAAATCAGCCGAATAGAGTCCAGCCTGAACAACTTCCGGAATATCAATTCCAATCCACATCGGCTGAACAGAACCTGCGGCAACATTCACAACCTTTGAGAAGGGCTTTCCTGTATAATCAACTCCCTCAGTATTGAAACATGTCAGACGCTCTGCACTGATAATCTGCCCACTTGCAGAAACAAGATCTGCAAACTCAATCCGAAGATTCTGGATATCTGAATTGCCTGCAACAACTGCAATTTGAAACGAGTAATACTCATTTTTCTTAGCCTTCAAGTCTATAGATGTCTTCTCGCCGGATTCAATCCATCGCAACGGGAGATCCTTCTTTGTCTTTACGGGAAACTCCCTATCCTCGCAGAAAATCATAAACGGCTTGCCGCTGTTATTTTTTTTCAATAAAAAAACTTCATCTACAGTCGCAATAACCTCCATCGGGTAGAAAGAATCAAAGACAGTCCGCGACTCTATTTTCACAAGAGCAGCACTATCTGATAAAACCTGCCCTGACAGTGACTTTTTCCCAAAAAAGCGAGTGTATCGTCCTTTAAAATGACCATGTGTTGTGTCAGGAATATATGGCAGATAATAGACATAATAAATACCCTCTGCCCTGCTTCGAAACTGGATTGAACCAGAGATTCTATCTGCGCTCTTCTTTGCAACCTGAGTAATCTCCTGCCCGGTTGCAGCTTCAATAACGATTACATCACCATTAGAAGGATAAAACTTCATTCTCCACGGAATTGAAACCTCGACATTAGAATCAGAAGCCGAGACCGAGACAACAGCACGTTGGGAACCTAGATGTTCCGGCCAAATTTCCTCTGAAACTCCGTAGTCAGCAACTCCGAGTCCATAAAACACTTGCGACAGGAATAATACAATACCTGCAATTAAAATTTTTTTCACGCGACCTCCTTTATATGAAAAGCATACACGGATTAAGGTGTATGCTTTATTAACAAGAAAAACTACTGTAGCAACATTTTTTCCGCAGTATAAAATATTCTAATGCTATATTAAGATTGTCACACGATACATACATGTTGTCAACGTACACATTGGAGTTTTTTCCCTTTTTGAAATTTTTAATCAACAAAAGCTTATTCTTGCTAAAGTCTAAAAAAGCCATAATGAATACAAATAAAAAAAAGGCTACCTAAACTAATTAGATAGCCCCAATATTTCTGATTACTGGATATACTCCAACTTAAAATCATCTAGATAGATACTACCAAACTTTGTCCAATTCTCGGATCCATCCTTAAATAATCCAA
>JAFGXN010000027.1 GCA_016936615.1 Spirochaetales bacterium
TTATAAAAATTGACACATGTGGGTCGTGTGCATCTTGGAATCATAAAACCTCCTAAAAATTCCTATATAATACTTATAATCAGGAAAGCGTGAAACACTTCACGTTTTTAGGAGGTTTTGTATATTTATGCAAGAAATTTTGATTTTTGCATAAAAAGTATCACTATTTAGAACTGTTCCTCAACTCTTTTCTGCTCAGCTATTATTTTATTCAATTCTCTCAATGCATCCATTGCTTCTTTCTCAGGATACTTCTGAATAACTGCCTCGAGCAAAGCTTTTGCCTCTTGGAACTTCATTTGAGCCTCCAAAAGAAGTGCAGCATTGTACCCAGCCTCATACATAGAAGTTGCGTCCCAAATCTGCCTGTAAACTTGATAAGCTTGATCGTAGAGCTTGCCTTTAGCTAATTTGTCTGCACGAGCCATCTCTTCGTTCTTAGTTTTATCTTTCTTCAAATATCTAATCTCTGGCACTGCAGTAGGAGCAATCTGATATCTAAGAGTCTTTATCAAACTATCAATATATTTAGTATAAATATAATAACCATCCAAATACTCATAATCACGAGGATACCTAGTATCTGGGGAGATAGTTACTACTTGAGACTCCGAAGTATTGATTGAAGCACCAGCCAAAATCTGTCGATTCGCAGTTTTGATAACATTATAACTCATATGAATATGAAAAGTTCTCTTTAACTTGTTAGTCTTTTGAGTAACCTTAGTTCCATCCTCAAGAGTTCTAGTAGTCTCAACAACAAATCTCTCATCAGTATACTCTAATCTATGAATAGATCCTTCGACAATGGCATCTACTCCCAGAAGAGTTCCTAAATCACTATTAGCAAAATTTTGACCTTGCATAGACTTTGCTGCCTGTTCGACAGTGGAAGCTGGAACAATTGCAAAATAATTTGTAGCATACAAAACATTTGTCAATTTATCTGTAGCATATTCCCCTATTCTCTTTTTCATTGGGTCTACATCATTTGTAACTCCAAACAAGCTCGCAACAAAGGCCTCTGCCCAAGAATCAAACGTATACTGTTGCTCTGCACCTGCGACATTAAAAATTGCAATATTTCTGCAATCAACCATGTTAACAGGTGAAGGTCTCAATCGAGTATACTCAATCCTTGTACCACAACTAAAGACTAGGCTTAACAAAGCCAGACTTAAAGAAACTTTTAAAATTTTTCTCATTTTTTTCTCCTTATATTAATTATTTTTAATTAAAAAAATGGCTTTGTCAAGTTAAATACGTAAATCTCTTTCCCCAGCCTCAAGACGAACAATATAGTCCCTAACAATAGGAACAAAAATTTCATCAAGATTAGCAATCTCTTTTTCTATCAAATCATCGCCAATCGATTTAGTCTTTTCAGATGCATAATCAAGAAGATATTCCTTAAATGTCAATATAGCATTTGGCATGCAGAAATGGTTTATTTTATGATCTTTAGCGAGATCCATAAACTTTTCACCTGTTCGCTTGCATCGATAGCAGGAAGTGCAAAAGCTAGAAATAAATCCAAAAGATGCCATATCTTGAATTGCTTGATCAAGACTTCTAGTATCACCCAAAGAAAATTGTTGTCTTTTTAAATCTTGATCTTCAAAAGAGTTTGATTCGCTATACGACCCAATTCCAATCTTCGAAGATGCATCAAACTGCGTACAACCAATCTTAATTACATCGTTTCTGATCTCTGCTGATTCACGAGCTGAAATAATCATACCTGTGTATGGAACCATTAACCTTATAACGCCTATCAACTTTTTAAAATCTTCATCACTTACCAACCATTTTGACTCAGTGCTCAAGCAGGCATTATCTGCAAACTTTAATCTAGGAAAGCTGATAGTGTGTGGTCCAACTCCGCCAAACTTTGACTCAAGCTCTATGGTGTGAGCAAGAAGAGCCATAACCTCAAATCGCCAATCATATAGACCAAAGAGAACTCCGATACCAAGATCATCGACTCCAGCCTCATACGCCCTGTGCATTGAGTACAATCGCCACAAATAATCAGCCTTTATTCCAGTAGGATGTACCTCTCCATAGGTTGGTCTATGATAAGTTTCCTGAAAAACCTGATAAGTACCAATCCCAACTTCCTTAAACTTTCGCAAATCTTCAACAGACATTGGAGCACAATTTATATTTACTCGACGTATTTCACCATTCTCAAATTTTGTGTCATAGACAGTCTTCACCGCATCTACAATATAATCTGCATCAGATTTTGGATGCTCTCCAAAGGCCATTATCAATCTTTTATGCCCCATCGCAACTAAAGCCTGAGTCTCTCGAGCAATTTCATCCATGGAAAGAGTCTTCCGCACCTCTTGAGTATTTTTCTCTCTGAAAGAGCAATAAAGACAATTGTTTACACATAAATTTGATGGGTAAAAAGGTGCAAAAGTTACAACGCGAGGACCGTAAACTGTCTTTTTTATAGTCATTCCAGCCTCAAAAATTTCTTGCCAAAGATCTTCATCTTCGACATTAAGAAGAACAGCTGCCTCCTCAAGTTCTAGCCTGTTTATACCTTTTGCCTTTGCGATAATCTCTCGAACTCGCTCCTTACTTGGACTACTGTTTTTTTTAAGTAAAGAAAAAATTAACTCGTCGTTTATAAAACATGAGCCATCTTTGTTCAAGAATTTATCAATCTCATCTTGTTTGATCTTGTTTGCAATCCATTCCTTAGTATTCATTCATCTACCCTCTTTTTCTGAAGACCTGATTTTACGCTGACACCTTTTAAGCATCCTAACTTTCCAGTTAACGAGCCTATTTCGTCAGTGGTTCCATGAACTATTAAGGTTATAACAGAAAGCCCTTTCCCATCGACGCGTGGCAGACCTAGACGGCCAAGAATAAGGTTAGAATTTGAAGAGATAATCTTGTGAACTAATTCTTTGTCAGAATCTTCCTCCAAAAGAACTCCCACAAAACCATATCGATCTTGAGAATTTTCCATAAATATCCCTTAGGTCAGCGACCCTTCCTTCAGGTAATCATAATTTATTACATTATACTACTCACTACCGATTATATCAATAAATTTTTATCTTTTTTTTAAAAAAAATAAACCCCCTAGGATTTAACCTAAGGGGTTTTCTTTAAGATTATATATAATCTTTAAACATTTTTTCAAGAATTTCTTTTGGAACAGCTCCTAATTGGTGAGCCTTCACTTCCCCATTGACAAAAAGTGCTATTGTAGGAATACTGCTTACACCATACTGCATTGCAAGATCTCCTTCCTCATCTACATTAACCTTTCCTACAGCAAGCTTTCCTGCGTATTCCTCAGAAATTTTCTCTATTGTAGGTCCAATCATTTTGCAAGGACCACACCATGGAGCCCAGAAATCTATCAATACTGGAACCTCTGAACCTTTTATCAAGTCAACAAATTCTTCTTTGTTTAAATTTTTAGCCATATAAAACTCTCCTTCTTGTTTATTGTTACCTTAAATATACTACTTTTTCAAAAGAAATCAAGTATATATATGATTTTTTTTATATATAATTTTCAATATACTACGCAGAAGCCTCATTCATCTGTTTTGATTGCAGTGTCTTTATCTCAATGTGATCCGCTACGACCTTTATCTTCGAGACCTTCTTCCCTTCATGATTTTCCCAAATATCCTGTTTCAATCGCCCAATAACACGAACTAAAGAACCTTTCTGCAACCTATCAACGCAGTTTGAGGCCTGCTTGCCCCAAACATCCACATCAATAAAAACAACATCTTTCTTGTAGCCATCTTCACCCTTGTAGTACCTGTTCAAAGCTACACTAAACACCAATAGACTTGTTCCAGAATCAAGTGTCTTGAAGTCTGGATCCCTTACTAAATTGCCTTCTAGCAATACTGAATTTAGATTATTCATAAAAAAACCCTCCATAAAATTAAAAAAATAGATGCATCTATATATATATTAAAAGCATGAAATGTTTTTTTACTTCAAAAAATCGACGTTATTTCAAATATTTTTTAATTATTTTTCCAATTTCATTATTTTCGATTTTTACTATGCCCATTTCACGTATTGCATTATCTGTAGAATCTGAGGCATGAGCTGTATTGACCATTACATCGTGGCCAAAATCTCTGCGTATTGTTCCGCCAGGCGCCTTTGCAGGATCTGTTGGCCCAAGAACCTCTCTAATCCGCTCGACAGCATTCTCTCCCTCATAAACTAGAACCATGCACTTCACTGTGCCTGGATTATCCATATCATCTGTCGCACAATCTTCAGGTCTAATTCCAGTCATAAACTCTATTATCTTATAAAACTGATCGTCTGAAAAAGAGTAACCAAATGACTCAACTAATTGCTGCATCTTTGATTCAGGAATTTTTATACCAAACTTTCTCTCCAATAGATCCTTACCTTTTTCTGCCATTCCAGGCGCAAGCTTACTTCTGAGAGCCTCTTTTACTGGACCGTAAAACTCTAAAGCCTCGTTCACTGACATCTGATAGAGCTTGCAACCGATAATCCTCAACCCTGTTCGGGAGAACATATCAATAATTGTCCCGGGTCGAGAAGAAGCATATTTCCAATTATCTGGCTTAATAATAACCAGCGTTCTCTCGATCAACGAAGGATTTGGATAAACAATATTTCTTACAAGATTAGGCTGATTCTCTAAAAAGTCTGCAAAAATTTTCAAATTATAGTTAGCAGCTTCTCTACTTCGCGGCGCAAGAACAGCAGGTTCAAAATAAGTTACAAAATTTTTATCAGGAGAATCCCAAATAATATCCGCGTAGGTATCTCTGATAGTCTCTCCTGTAATTGATTCTATTCCTCTTCTCTCTGGCATAAGAGCACCGACAATGTCAGATAGTCTCCTAACAGCATTCTCGCCTCTGAAAAACAACATTAAGGCTCTATGAGGACGCCCGTTGGTTGGCATAAAATTATTTATAATATAGTCATGCAATAACTCCGCGCTCTTTGGAACACTCTCATTCTTAAAACGCAACATAGATTCAGCATATGCCTTAGTAGTCTCTTCATCAAAGGCTACCATTCTTGCACCTTCGAGAACTAAATCTTGCAATCTAGGTAATAGCCTAGCAAGAACTCCGCCTGTTCGTGATCTTATAATTGTATAAGGTGTGATTATAACGTATGAAACTTCTTCCATAAAAATATCTCCTAAAATATTACTGATTATATAATTGTTAAAATCCTCGGTCAAGCATTTAAACTAAATTAAAAAATAAATTAGAAAATAAATTTATCTATTGACCATTTACTAACATAGTTTTAAAATTGTCAGTAATACAAATACTTTTTTGTATCTTTTTTTCATTTTTTATAGGAGAAAATCAATGGCAGGATTTACATTAAAGACATACCCTTGTGTATATATCGCAAAATACGATGGACAAAATTGGGAGGGAGAATC
The DNA here is from genome assembly GCA_016936615.1 of Spirochaetales bacterium. Classification (GTDB taxonomy): domain Bacteria; phylum Spirochaetota; class Spirochaetia; order JAFGXN01; family JAFGXN01; genus JAFGXN01. The sequence continues at coordinate 5,444 of JAFGXN010000027.1, forward strand.
AATTTTCAACCCTCATAAATCACCTGAAGAAGAGGCTCAGCTAAGTGAGAAGGATTCAGAACTTCTTTTTAATAAAAGAAACAATTTTCTAGACCTTCCATTGATTAACTATACAACTCAATACGGTCTTGGCTGCTTCGAAGGGCTAAAGGCTTTCCCCCAGAAAGATGGAAGCTTCAAGATTTTTCGACCAGACGAGAATGCGAAGAGATTCAAAAACTCCATGGAAGGGCTGAAGATGCCTGGTTGTCCTGAAGAGCTTTTTCTAGATGGACTTAAAGATTTCATGGTTAAAAATATCGAATTAGGCTTTTTCCCAAAATACGATGAAAATTGGGAAAAAGATAAATACCTCTCTGGACACTCAATTTACGTAAGACCTTTTTCATACTCTGAAGCAGCAATAGGTCTAGGTTTATCAAAAAAACCTTGGGTAATCATGGTAGCTACTGAAGTTGGGGCTTATTTTTCATCAACATCAAGCAAGGCTGTGACAACTAATAAGATTAGAGCGACAAAGAATGGCACAGGATGGATCAAATGTAATGCAAACTATGTTATCCCTACTCTCGCAAAAAAAGAAGCTGAAGCCGAAGGATACATGGAAGCAATTTTTCTAGACCACGAATCTCAGAAATATGTCGAAGAAGGTTCCTCTTGTAACATTTTTTTCCGTCTCAAAGATAACACACTAGTAACGCCTGCCCTCGGAGAGACGATTCTTCCAGGAATTACAAGAAAGAGCATAATTCAGCTAGCTAAGGATGAAGGGATCAAGGTTGAAGAGAGAAAGATCTCAATAAAAGAGGCTATGAACGAAGCAAAAGAGGTCTTTGTCTCTGGAACTGCGGCAGGACTTACACATATTGGATCTATTACTCATAATGGGAAAACCGCAAAGTTTGGAGATGAAAAGATTGGAGAATTATCACTGCATCTTCTCGAACAACTAAAAGGGATCCAATACGGAGCTATTGAAGACAAACATAATTGGATGTTTAAACTATAAAATTCCCCTCTCAGAGCTTTCTGAGAGGTTTTTTTTATTTTTTTCAATAAATACTTTATAAATAATCTGAAAAAAGATAAAATCAAGCTATGAATATGAAAAAAGATTTTTTTAACTTTATAAAATGCTCTACCACAAGCTATCAAACAGTAAAAACAATTGAGTCTAAGCTAATAGAGAATAATTTTTCAAAACTTGAACTCTCAGAAAAATGGAACATATCATCAGAAAGGGCAAGCTGCTTTTACTTAACAGTAAACGACTCTACGTGTATAGCCTTTAAAATTCCTCAAAAAGAGTGTAAAATGTTTAAAATAGTAGCATCTCACACAGATATGCCTAGCTTTAAACTTAAACCATCTCCAGAAATGGCAAATAATGGCTACAAAAAATTAAACATAGAGACTTATGGTGGTCCAATCTTAAATACTTGGCTTGACCGACCTCTCTCAATAGCTGGAAGGATTATATCAAAAGGAGAGAATACTTTCTCACCTAAGATTGACTTCATCGACTTCAAGAGAGCTTTGCTCACCATACCCAATCTAGCAATTCACATGAATCGCGATGTAAATAAAGGAATTGAACTAAACAAACAAGTTGATATGATCCCTATTCTTGGAACATATCTTGATAAAGCAAATAAAAAATTCAAAATAGTCGACGCCATAGCCAATGAGCTAAATATTGACAAGGAAAAGATTATTGACTTTGATCTCTATCTCTACAATTATGAAGAGCCATGCACACTTGGAATAGATAACGAAATTATTTCTGCACCAAGATTAGACAATCTGTCAATGGTATATACAAGCCTTGAAGCTTTTCTAGCAACAGAACCAACAAATGAAATAAATATTTTCGCAAGCTTTGACAATGAAGAGATCGGAAGCAAGACTCGACAGGGAGGAGACTCTCAGCTACTAGCGCAAGTTCTTGAAAGAATCGCTAGCTCACTTAACCATGACAAGGAATCATTCTACAAAATGATAAATAATAGTTTTCTAATCTCGGCAGATGTGGCACATGCAGTTCATCCAAATCAACCGGAGAAGCATGACCCAATCCTTCGCCCACAAATCAACAAAGGACTAGCAATCAAGCAGAGTGCAAATCAGAACTACATAACTGACAGCCTAAGCATTGCGATATTCAAGCAAATCTGTGAACCAGAAAAAATCCCATACCAGGAGTATGCAAATAGATCTGACTCCACAGGAGGATCAACTCTAGGCCCTAAACTCTCGAGTTTCTTGCCAACAAGGATAGTTGAACTTGGAATTCCAATTCTTGCAATGCACTCAGCTCGCGAAATGATGGGAACTAAAGATTTAAAGCATTCAAAAGAGGCCTTGGTTGCTTTTTATAATGCCGAATAAGCAAAATTTTATATATTTTTTTCAAAAGGAGTTATTTTGGAACAAGAAAACAATCCACTTCACGGTGTAAAATTAAAAGAAATTCTAGAATTTTTAGTTGATAAATATGGATGGGAAGAATTAGCCCAAATGTCGAACTTTAGATGCTTTTTCTATGATCCATCAATGAATTCTGCTCTAAAATTTTTAAGATCAACCCCGTGGGCACGGGATCGAATCGAAAAAATGTATCTCCGAGAGCTTCGATGGATGAAAAACAACTCTGACTAATTAACCTGCTTTAAAGAATTAAGCCAATATGCTTCTTCATCTCGTTCAAAAATCATAACCTTACCAATTTTTGACTTGTCTTTTGCCCTATGGTACTTCATATAGATGAATTTTTCATCAACTCCGATAATCTCAATCTTACCAGACTCATGCGACATGACGAATTTCGCACGAATAGCAGTTCCTGAAGCAAGCTTTTTTACCTCTTCAAAAATCTCATACCCCCGGGAAATCGGAACCTTAAACGGCTCATTTCCTTTTGTAGGTCTACCTTGAAATAAATAATAAGGCGTACAGCCCGAAGCTACCAATTTATTGTATAATTTAGCAAGCGTCTTCGGATTGTCGTTTATACCTGCTAAAAGTGGGCACTGGTTACAAAGAATAACCCCGCAGTCACGCAGAATTTTTAATGCCTTAACTGCCTGCTTAGTCAACTCATTTGGATGGTCAAAATGCGTCATCATGTAGATTTGCTTATCACCGCTATTTATTTTTTTCAAAAGATTCTGAAGCTGAATATCATCAATTATCCTAAAAGGATTAAAAGCCGTCATTTTAGAGCCGATACGGATAACTTTGACATGAGGAATCCTATCCAGCTCATTTATAATATACTCAAGTCTTGGAGTTGATAATACAAGGGGATCTCCGCCAGTCAACAAAACATTTGTAACTTGAAAATTTCTTCGAATATAATCTAGACCCTCATCTACATTCAAATTCGTCTCAGTATTATCTGGTTGAAAAATCCTCTTCCTGAAGCAATACCTACAATTTCCACCACAAATTTCATGACAAAGTAACAAGACAGTATGCGAATACTTATGTTGAACTCCCTTAACAACTGTAACCGAAGACTCATTTGAAGGGTCTAAATCTCCCCACTCATTAAGCTCTTCATTATTAGGCAGAATAATCTTACGAATTGGATCATCAGGATCTTTCTCATCGATCAATCCTAGATAATAATCATTAGCACGGAATGGATATTTATCAGCAACACCCCTCATTTCTTTCCTTTCCGAACTATCTAAAAATGAAATTTTTTCAATACTATTCAAATATTCTACTTTTTCAAGGTTTTTTTTAGCTAAAATTGAATCTAAATCCATATTACCTCCTTATTTATTTTAATTATCACTCAAATCCTATCTACAAAAAAAAATTAGAAACAAAAAAAGAGTTTGGTGCACTAATAATATCACATTTTTGTATTTTTTCCAATACCTAGAAAAAATTATTGCAAGATACAAGAATTAAGATACAATTAATATTCACATGATATAATACAAAAAAAATTAAGAGGTATAAAATGAAAAAAAAAGTAACATTAACACTACTTATTGCTTTATTTATAACTAGCTGTTTAAGCTCACCAGGATGGTCAGCCTACAAACAGGCAAAAGATGCTCAGAAGCGAGGTGATTACGCGTCTGCACTCTTCTATGCATCACAATCTCTAGTAAATGATATCGAAATGCCATTTATACTAAAGATGGTTAACCAAGATTTTGATTTTATGTTGAAGATGGTTGAAGCTGAGAACCAAAGATTTGCTACTCCCAAAACTTCTGCAGAAGCTGAAAAGCTAGCCCACAACTATAAAATGCTAGTTGGTTTCTACAATAATTTAAAAAAACTCCAACTTCCTATTGTAGATCCAAAGGGTAAATGGTCTTGGGAGACAACAATAAAAGATTATTCAAATGAAGCAGAAAAATACAGAAACCTTGCCTATGACATGCTATTTAATGATGGAGAAGCTCTAGTAAGACAAGGAGAGATCAAAAGTGCTGAGCAGAAATTCAAGTATGCCTACAACAAATACCTTTTAGAAAGTGAAAAATCGACTGAGCAAAAAAGAATTGCTGACTCATTTTGCAACTGGGCGAAGACTCTCCAACAAGTCTCTGATATAAATTTATTATTAAAAGGAATCGAAGCATACAATACCGCATTAAACTTTTTCCCAAACTATGAGAAAGCAATTGTTGGAAAATCTGACCTTTCACGACATATCTCAGATATCTATGTTGCCCTAGGTCTCGAAGAAGAGAATAAAGGTACAATACAAGGTTACGAGGCTGCACTAAAGAACTATGAGACAGCTCTAAAATGGAACAGTAACAATAGCCAAGCAATTGCTGGAAAAAATGCAATACCACCAAAGATTGCAGAACTATACTACCAAATAGGAGTTGCAAACGAAGCAAAAGGTGATGACAAATCTGTGGGGGTTGCTATAGATGCATTTAAAAATGCCCTAAAATGGATACCTAACTACAAAGACTCAAATTTCCGCCTAAATAGAATTTTCCTAAATAAAGAGATAATCGCTTTTAAAAGGAATCTTTCAGAAGCTCAAGCAGAGATGAGCAAGGCTTACACATCTCTCAAATCAATTGAAAAAAGTGTTGGATCTGCGAAGAGAACAGCAGACAATCTTTTTTTCCTAACTGACACAGCAATCAAGCTTAACTCAGACATGAAATCTACAGCGACAACACTAAATGTTTTCCGACCAATTCCAAAGGTTGGTCAGATTACTCACGTAATGGCTAATCAAATAGAAAATGTACAGAAGCCTCTTGGAGTATGTGTAACAAAGATTCAAAAAGTTCAGAAACCATATATAGATCCAGTTAGAAATCAGATCAATAATATAAATAACGGAGTAAAATCTGCTGCAACATCAGTCGATCAAGCAAATACAAATCTCTCCAAAATGATAGAATTTACAGCACTGATAGAAGTTTTTATGAGCAAAAATCCAGAAGCTGGCGCAGTTAAGGCAGTCGAAGAGAATCTTAAGTTCATCAACAGCAACTTCTCAAGCATTATTTCCTCAATGAAAAAAGGAAATTCAGCATTTTCTTCTGCAGATCAGCAGCTAAAGTTCTTGAATAACTCAGCAGGCTCTATAAACTCGTTTAAAAAAGGGATAGACAATCTCTACCCAGTTATAAAAGATGTATCAAAAATTGCTCGTGAAGTTGAATCAGTTCTAAACAAACAAATTGGCTTCGGAGGTTACACTGTCTCAGCACGCGAGATTCTCAACGGAATCAACAATCTGCTTAGCCCTATCGTAAAAGGACTAGAGAAGGCTCTATCTGTGGTACTAAACCCTGTCCTTGACAAGCTGAATTTAAAGATTCCAAGTATCCCAGCCATTCCTGAAGTAAACAATCTTCTCGATGGAATGGAAAATTGCTATAAATCAGTAACAAATTGTGCAACATTTTTAACAAATGATATGCCAAAGATACCAGGGCTAGTTAACCAGATAAACATGAAGATGGCTGAAACAGTTGGGATCTTAAAAAATTATAATTGATATCAAATAAAAATTTACGAGAGCACACAAATATTAAAAAGTGCTCTCGCATTTCACACCGCACACCCCTTGACTAATACTCAAAAAATAACTATATTATAAATAACTGTGGACGGGCGCAGAAATTTCGTTTGTTATTTTAATTTTCAGGTCTTTGTTACTATCATATTTCATCTATCCTGCCAACTTTCAATTTCAACAATTTCAAATCGATTCAGTTCCAGAAATAAAACAATATTCTGATTGGCAGAATAAAAAGGAAAACTTATGGAAAACAAAATTTATGCGGGAAATCTTAATTTCTCACTAACAGAAGACGAATTAGGCGATGCATTTGCTGAATTCGGTAATGTAAACAGTGTAAACATTATCATGGACAGATTTACTAATCAGTCAAAAGGCTTTGCTTTCATCGAAATGGAGAGTGAAGAAGAAGCTGCAGCTGCAATCAACGGTCTTAACGGTAGATCTCTAAAGAACAGAGAGCTTAAAGTAAGCATTGCTAAGGCTAGAGCTCCTAGACCTCAGTACAATGACAGATATTAATCTTAATTATAGATAAATCTAAAAGAGTGACATCGAAATGAGGTCACTCTTTTTTTATTACAAAACTAATCACGATTATTTACTTTTGCTATTGACTATTAGTTACAAAAGAACTACCTTATAGACAGCTGTGGACGGGCGCAGAAAATTCGTTTGTTATTTTAACTTTCAGGTCTTTGTTACTACCATATTTCATCTATCCTGCCATTTTCAATTTCAACAAATTAAAAACGATTCAGTTCCAGAAATAAAACAATATTCTGATTGGCAGAATAAAAAAGGAAACCTTATGGAAAACAAAATTTATGCGGGAAATCTTAATTTCTCAGTAACAGAAGACGAACTAGCAGATGCGTTCGCAGAATTCGGAAACGTGAACAGTGTAAACATTATCTATGATAAATTTACAAATCAGTCAAAAGGCTTTGCATTCGTAGAGATGGAAAATGAAGAAGATGCAGCTGCTGCAATCAATGGTCTTAACGGTAGATCTATCAAGAATAGAGAACTTAAAGTAAGCCTTGCAAAAGCAAAAGAACCAAGAACTTCTTATAACAACAACAGATATTAATCATAATTGTCATTAGACAAATATTTTTAACTGAAAAACTGACTCGTCAAACGATGAGTCAGTTTTTTTATGTAAAAAATTTAAATTTTAGACTTTGGCTGCTGCTGAGTTACGCAGTGAATCATCCCACCATATTTATACAAGGCACGAACATCAATACCGACTACTTGTCGACCTGGATAAAGCCTTGAAATAATCCCGTTAGCAACGTCATCATTGACATCTCCATAATTTGGAACCAAGACAACGCTATTACCTATATAGAAGTTCAAATAGGAACCTTGATAATCTAATCCATCAACATTTATAGAAGTAAGAGGCAGAAAAACAAAATCATAATTTCTACCATCAGAATTCTTCGCAGCAAAAAGCCTATCAATATCCTTGTCAGGAACTCCCCAGCCAGTAGCTAAATCATCTTCACTCATTGTAATTATAGTTTTTTCATCTAAAAACTTAACAAATCCATCAATATGAAAATCTGTGATATCTGCGCCAACAACACCATCTAACCATATAAAATTAGAAAAACCAAGATATTTAGACAGATAGCGTTCAACCCCTTTCAGCCCTAATAAAGGATTGCGGTTAGAATTTGTAATTGAACTCCGGGTAGCAATGCAAGTTCCCTTACCATCTGTCTCAAAACTACCACCCTCCAAAACCATACCAACATCAATAACTGGCAAATCCAGAAAATCACCAGCAAGACTTGGAATCTTATCGTCATTCAAAAAAGGACACTTTTTGCCCCAGCCATTAAATTTCCAATTCTGAATATACATCTTCCCATCTTTATCAAAAACAAATAGCGGTCCATTGTCTCTAACCCAAGTATCATCTGTCTTCGCAACCATAATGTGAACTCTGCTCATATCTGTAGAAGAACTCCCTAAAACTGAGAGAATATGCGATTTTTCCATCTCGTCATAGGCAATGATATAAACATCCTCTCCGGTCGACAAAGCCTCTGTCATAGCAACCCAGATAGGTTCTAGCTCATCTCGATTACCCTCTCCATATGTTCTATCATGCGGCCATTGAAGCCAAGTTCCCTCATGCTCTAAATCCTCAGCTGGGAAAAAGTACTCAGCATCTAAATTGACATCACCACACGATACCAAAGCCAAAACAGCAATAATCTTAATAAAATCCATAAAAGCCTCCTAAACTGTAATTAATCTACCAACTGTAACGAAGAAAAGCATCCAGAATCATGATTTAGGAGAAAAATTGACAAAAATAGATAAAGCCGATAGACTAAAATAGATGAAAATAGAAATAATAGCATTTTTAATCTTCGGATTTAACAGCTTTGGGATCTTACTACTATTATTAGCAAGCCTCATAGTCCTGAAAAAGCGAAAATCCCTCGGAAGCATTCTTCTCTGTCTGTTCAGCATTGGCTTTGGCTGCTACCAAATGGCAAATCAATTAATTGAAATGTTATATTTAAATGGAAATTCCCCACAACTTCAAATTCTCATTTTAATAGGTAATCTAGCAGGAATAATAACAGCACCACTATTATACTTCTCAATCCACCTCTTGCTAGATAAAGCATTCAAAA
>JAFGXN010000028.1 GCA_016936615.1 Spirochaetales bacterium
AACAGATATCATCTCTATCTAACAAATCTCCCTCGAGAACAGTATTTCCATACACATAGACTTTTTTTCCATGCGAATCATAGACATATGGATATGTCTGAACATCACCATCCTTACCTGGAAGGACTAAGAATTTACCTTTTGAAAGAATATTATCACTTTTATTTTTCATACACGACCCCATTTTATCATACACTTAGTATGAAAAATTTCAAGACGTCAATAGCTTTTTTTTACTATTAAGTGTAAAAAAAGCAACCCGAAGGTTGCTTTAAGATTATTTCCAATATTTTTCCATTCTCTTTCGCAAAGAATCTCTGTAGGCATCCCAATCGGTAATTGGTCGCTTTGCATGTCCCTCTTCACAAGCTGCCTTAGCAACCGCTACTGCTTCCCACTCAATTACTCGTGGATCAAATGGCTTTGGAACAATATATTCTGGTCCGAATGTAAAATCAACGCCACCGTAAGCCTTCTTGACACTTTCTGGAACTGGTTCCTTTGCAAGAGCTGCAATAGCCTTAGCTGCTGCCATCTTCATACCTTCTGATATTGCAACAGACTTAACATCCATAGCACCTCTAAAGATAAAAGGAAAGCCTAGAACATTGTTTATCTGATTTGGATAGTCAGATCTACCTGTAGCCATAATTATATCATCTCGTACAGAGTGAGCTACCGCAGGATCAATCTCTGGATCTGGATTCGCCATAGCAAATACAATTGGATTAGGTCCCATTGACGCAAGCATCTCAGGCTTTAGATTTCCAGCAACTGAAAGACCCATAAAGACATCAGCGCCTTTGATCGCATCTGCTAATGTTCTAGCATCAGTATCAACTGCAAACATCTCTTTCTCAGGAGTCATGCTAGCATCTCTACCTTTATAGATAACACCACGACTATCTGTCATGATTAGATTCTCTTTCTTCACTCCTGCCTCGATAAACATCTTTGCACATGAGATTCCAGAAGCACCAGCACCGCTAAAGACAACCTTAATCTTCGAGATATCTTTCTTAGTAATTTCAACCGCATTCATAAGACCAGCAGTTGAAATAATTGCTGTTCCATGCTGATCATCATGAAAAATAGGAATATCACAAATTTCTTTCAATTTCTGTTCAATATAAAAGCATTCAGGACTTTTGATATCTTCAAGATTCACACCACCAAATGTTGGTTCCATCATCTTTACTGCTTCAATAATCTTGTCTGGATCCTTTGAATCTAGCTCAATGTCAAAGACATCAATATCTGCAAATCTCTTAAAAAGAATACCTTTTCCTTCCATTACAGGCTTAGATGCTAGAGCGCCTCTATCTCCAAGTCCTAGAATTGCAGTACCGTTTGAAATTACAGCAACAAGGTTTGCTCGTGATGTATAAAGATCTGCAGTTAATGGATCTTTCTCAATCTCCAAAACTGGCTTAGCAACTCCTGGCGAATAAGCTAATGTTAAATCGTCGGCTGTCTGACATGGCTTTGTTGGTATGACTTCAATCTTACCAGGTCTACCCTCTGCATGATATTTCAATGCCCTCTCTTTTAATTCGTCCATCTATCTCTCCTATTTCTCAAAATTAAATTTATAGTTCAAGTTAAATCTGTCTCTCAAAACAACCATCTGTTTCTGTAATACTGGAGGAACTGGACATCCGTGCTCTTTCCTGTATTGCCATGCCTCATACTCTTTTTCGCCAGCAGTATAAATTTTATCAGCGCCAGGTGCTTTTTGAGAATTTCTCAAATCTCTCATTATGTTTCCTGCAATCTTCTTAAATGTATCAACACCCAAGAACTTAGCAGGATCTATAGCTATGAAAAAATGACCAAGCGGATATGGAATCTTCTTGCCATTTTCATCAAAACCATTTAAATCTTTCAAATATTGACCATCTTGCAATGCAGCTGATAATACCTCAACAACTGTCGCATATCCATAACCCTTAAATCCAGCTGTCTCTTCTCCAATTCCACCAAGAGGTGCTAAAGCAGCCTTTCCTGTATTTAAATCATCAAGAATCTGCTGAGTATCAGTTCTAGTTGTTCCATCAAGACCAATAACCCAACCCGGAGGTAAGTCTTTGCCAGCTCTTCCGTAGACTTCAATCTTTCCTCGCTGCGAAACACTTGTCGCACAATCCAACACAAATGGAAACTCTTCATCTGTAGGAAATCCAATTGTCAAAGGGTTTGTTCCCAACATATTCTCCACACCATTAGTTGGAGCAATAGAAGGTCTTGCGTTAGTTCCAGTGATACCAATCATCCCTTCCTTAATCGCCATAAGTGAATAATATCCAGCAATTCCATAATGTGTAGAATTTCTAACAGCAGTCATTCCAAGACCAAACTCTTTAGCCTTATCAATTGCCATCTCCATTGCCTTCTTTGCAACAACATGGCCAAGACCATTATTACCATCAAGAACAGAACAAGCCTTTTCATCTTTAATAATATCAATCTTTGTAACTGTCTCCATGATTCCAGCATCGATTCTATCGAGATAAATTGGCTTTAATCGACCAATACCATGAGAATCGATACCTCTCTTGTCAGATTCAATCAATACATCTGAAATTATATCAGCTTGATCTTGAGGAACTCCAATCGCAACTAGAGTTTCATTCATAAACTTTTCCATTGTCTCGAAATCAATCCAAGCACAATCTTTGTAATCATCAGCATAGCCCATAACTTTCCTCCATAGAATTGCAAAGCAATTAATTTATATTTTTTTAAAAAAATTAATCTTGGTTAAAAACTAATTTTACTCCAAGCTCTTTAAGCTTCTCAGTGTCTAACAGTGAGACACCTTTTGAATCTGTAACTAAGACATCTATCCCAGATATATCAGAGGTCACGAAGTTAGAGATAGCCCCAATCTTCTTGTGATCTGCAACTACAATAACCTGCCCGATAGTATGCTTTATCATAAGCTTTGTAGCCTCAGCCTCTTGCTCAATCGGAGATGTCAAACCACTCTTAACACTAAAACCATCCACTCCAATAATAGACTTATCTACATATATCTGCTCAATATTGTGATTTGTAAAACTTCCAATCAAGGCCTTAGACTTCGACCGATACTGCCCACCAAGCAATATCAACTCAGCAACACCCCCATCTAAGACATTAGCAGCAGCGCCATTATTAGTAATAATGCGTATTTTTCTATTTTTCAGCCTTTCTAATACCTGTAAGGTTGTCGAACCACTGTTGACAAAGATAGTCTCCCCGTCTTCAATCAAAGGCTCAGCTAAATCAGCAATCTCCTGCTTCTCAACAGTAAACATCTTCTCTTTCTGAGTAAAATGCGACTCAATTGAGACACGTGTAACAGGAATTGCTCCACCGTGAGACCGCTCTAAGACACCTTTCTCTTCTAACAGAGCTAAATCCCTACGAATTGTTAGCGTAGAGACATCGAAGAATTCGCTAAGCTCTGTAACCTTCACGACACCGTTAGTATTAACTAACTCAACTATCTTCTCCTGTCGGTATGCAGGAATGAGACCTTCTTGTTTGTTTTCTTTTGTATCTTTATTATCCATAATGTTCACTTTATTAAAACACTCTTATAGATTTTTGTCAAATATTTTATGAACATTTTTGAACTTTTTTTATAATACTGGTGCAATTATACGAAAAATAGAATTTCGTAGCCTTTTGAAAATATTTAGACGCTTTATATCATCAAGTTTTATCTCACGACTCTGAGAGATATCGATTAATGCATAATCACTTAGCTCTTTTACAACATCGTAATCGTAAAAAACCGCATTGACCTCATAGTTAATTCTAAAGCTTCGAACATCTACATTACAAGTACCCACACTTGCAATTGTGTCATCAATAATAATAACCTTTGAATGAAAAAAACCTGCCTCATATCGATAGATCTTAACTCCAGCCCTCAGCAACGACTCAAAATAGGTCTCAGCGACCCAATAAGGAATCTTCTTGTCTGGTCTACCTGTAACAATCAGCGAGACATCAATGCCACTTAAACTCGCAGTCTCTAAGGCATCTTGGATAGCCCTGTCAGGAATAAAATATGGACTCTGAACAATAACCCGTTCATTGGCATTACTAATTAATGAGAGAAAAAGCTTCTGAATAGATGACCACTTAGAGTCAGGTCCAGAACAAACAATCTGCATGAACTTAGGGTTCTCTACTTTTCCGTGATATTTATAATAATGGGAACCCTGAAACTCCTCGCCCCCGGAATTCTTCCAATCAGAATAGAAGATACTCTGCAACATACCAGAAGCCTCACCGACAACCCTAACCTGAGTATCCCGCCAGTAATCAAACCGCTTGCCACCATTGATATATTCGTCACCGATATTCATTCCACCGGTATAAGAGATATCACCATCGATTACAACAATTTTCCTGTGATTACGGTAATTTATCATTCTATGATTAAGACTTGAGAATGGATCTAGAAAATATTTATACTGAATCCCTGCATTCTTTAACTCACGTCTGTACGCGTAGCTAATTTTACGAAAACACCCAACACCGTCGAAGATCAACCGAATATCAACACCTTCTTTTGCCTTCCGTATCAAAATATTTTTAATCTTCCGCCCGGTCGCATCAGATCTCCAGATATAGAACTCCATGTGGATAGACTCTTTTGCCTCGTTCAAATCAACTATCAGAGAATCCAACATGTCAGCACCATTATGAAAAAAAGAGACATCGTTTCGACGCGAAAGAATCGAACTGTTACTATTTAACAGCAATCTAATTGCTTTGATTGTATCACTGAAGCGCTCATCAGGATATGAGGTGATTATCTCTTTCTGCTTATCAACAATATCAGAGAGATTTTTTTTAAAACTCTCCTCTGCTAAATTCTTAACAATCTTCTTTTTTTTCCAATCTACACCTGCGAAGAGATAGATTACCCCACCAAGATAGGGCAACAAGATTAGCACCAGTAGCCATGCCATCAAGACCTCAGGAGGCTTATTATCAAGAATAATTTTAATTGCAATAACAGTAATATAAAGAACAAAGAGAAAAAAGAAAATATTCTTAACTAAAAACAAATCCACTAGAGACACCTCTTTTTTTTTAAAAAAAACTAAAACAAATCAATCTGACCAGTCGAATTAGAGAGTGGTCTATGTCTTTTCCCATAAAAAGAGACAATATTCTCAAATTGCTGATCAGTTATATATAAAATATCAGCTCGTCCCCTCTCCGGCAAGTTCTGAACGATTACTTTTTTTAGATTTTCTAGCTCTTCCTTCTTCTTCTTAGCAGCAAAGACTGAGTATTGAAATGCATGAAAGCCATTCTCAAACAAAAATCGTTTAAACTTCTCAGAATCCCGCCTATCTTCTCGTCTCAATATTGCAATATCTAACAAAACTAACACCCACATATAACCCTCATTAGTATTATCGGACAACTAGATAGGTAAAGCTAGAGAAAAATTTGAAAGATTCTCATCTGACTCGATAAGAAAGAGACCACCAACAAACAAGACAAGCTTATTTATCAAGACCAATATCAAAAGGTCATCATCATATCCTGTCAGCGATGAGACAGACTCCTCTGTAAAGTTAAAAATGTAGTAAAGTTCTGTCTCTGAAAACTGCCGATTTAACCCAAAAACCTTAAAGACAAGATATCTTCTATCGAGAATAAACTCAACACCAACATTTAGCCTGAACTCCGAGGAGAATTTCACATAATAGAAAGAGTAATCAATAAAGCTATATGCTGCCTTAGTAAGCAACTCTTTATTTGAAAATAAAATCATTGGTAAATTATCACCAACCTCAAAGCGATAATTCATTGGAAGAGGCTCTAGTATAAAACGCAGATACTCATCAATACTCTTAACAAATGAATCTACATCAATTTTATCCCGAAGAGGAATAATCTTCTCTGTGCGCAGAATCTTCAGCTCCGAAATAAGATTTATAAGATTAGCGACCTGTCGGCTCTCATTCTTAATCCTTGATAACTTCTCAAGAGCCTCCTTATCCGAGAATTTCTGCTCAAGTATCTGGGCATAACCCATAAGGCTATTTAGACTATTCTTAATCTCAGTTCCAATCCCAGAAAAAAACATAGCCTCAACCTCAATAAAATACCACAAATACTGATTCTCCCTAAAAAGCTCTCTACTCCTCCGATTAGAAAATAGACAATGGTGACCTTTCGGATCAGCAATATTTGAAGCTTTATTAATCTTCTTCAAGTCTTTAAAAAGATTTATATCAAAAAGGCTTACCATAACACCTAGAAACTCCCGTTGTTCGCTAAACTTAGGAACCACTGTAACATCAAAGACCCTAGTCTGCTTATCAAAATTGAAATGGTAAATAAAATTAACCTTCCGCCTATGCTTTATTGCTGAATCTATCTGTTTTTTTAGAAAAAGATAATCTTCTTTAGAGACAATAACATCCTTATACGATTTATTTAAAAAATCCTCAGAGTTTATATAGCTATAATTCATCTCAGGGACATAGACTTCACGAAAATACCCATCCTTATCAATAAAAATCAAGATCTCTCGCAAAGAATCAATCACAAGTTCCAATTTCTTATGAAGTCGTGAGTTCTGAACAATCAGATCCTTCTCAGAGGAGGTATCCTTTATCAATAATATATAAATCTCTTCGTTTTTTCTTTTATCAAATAGAGAAATCTCTACTCTGCAATGCTTAATCAGCCCTTTGCTTGTGACAAAACGGAAATCATCGACAGCCTCATCCTTTACAGCTACGATAAAATCCTTAAACCTCTTTCTATCCTCTTGCAATATATAGTCATAAAATTTTTCAGGATATGAGTATAGATAATTTCTATCCTTGTCCAACAATTTCTCAATACCATTATTTAAAAAAACAAAGCTACTCATCTTCTTTTTGAAGAGAAGAATCCCAAGATCGAGAAAGCTATCAATAACCTTAGCCCGAGAGTAGAGTTCTATTGCCAAATTCAAGTTATCAGACTCATCATGGTCAAAAATCTTATCTGCTTGACTAAAAAAAAGGAAAAGAAGATTAAAAATCATAATAATCTGCTGAATTTCAGCAACACTCTTCTTCTGATCATACTCGAAGAAGATAGCAGAATTAGAGAACCCCAATCCTCCAAAGACAATGGTTAGAGAGCATCGACTATCCTTTTCTTCTTGAAAATAAAAGAGATTCTCAGTATCCCTGACATACTCAACCTGAGTCTTACAGGAACAATCTGCCAAGACATTGCTTATCTCACAATACTTATCGCCTTCTAGCTCAAAGGCTAATCTCACACTCCAAGAGTTATTTATGTCTAAAAACCATATTATCTTTGTAAAAGAGAAATACTTAAATATATCAATCGAGAGATTCTTATCAATCTTACAAGACTTACTGCTCTGAACAAACTTATTAACCTTCTCGACTAAGCTTAGAAATTCAGCATTCAACTACAAACTCCTATAAATCATACTTTTCGATAATATCTATCAACTTATTCAATCGGCTTGAGTTGTTTTTTTGAAAAAAAAGTACCTGCTCGATTGATTTACTTAGATTAACGACCATCGACTCTATATCTTTAAATCTTGACTGACTCTGCTCAGATATATTCTGCATCTTTGAAAAGACAGAACCAATCTTATCATTAAATTCGTATAATTTGTTGAAACCCTCTGTTGTCTTTTTTCCAATCTCTGACAAACTGTTCAACTCATTATTTATTATATCACTATCCTTAACAAAGTCATCAACAAATTCATTTAAAAACTGCATAGTATTTTTAGATTTTTCAATTCCATTTATGATTTCATTAAAATACTCTCCTGTCCTTGTCGAGATAGATGTAGAGACCTCTATATGTTCCCCTACCTGGCTTACTGTAGATGCAATCAATCGAGAATTCTCTGTTGTCTCTTCAGACAACTTCCTTATCTCATCAGCAACTACTGAGAAGCCCTTTCCAGCCTCTCCTGCATGTGCAGCCTCGATAGCAGCATTCATAGCAAGAAGATTAGTCTGCTCTGCAATATTATTGATAACACCAAGTACCTCTAGAATTCCATCCGAAGCCTTAGAGATTCTGTAAATACCCTTAATGGTATCTTCCATATCAACAATACCCTTGTCTGCCGAGATCTTTAAGTTATTAATATCTTCAAGCCCCTGATTAGCATCATCTAGGATCGAAACAAAGTTCTTATTCAACAATTCTATTGTCTTCTCAACATTACCAAGCGTTCCATCCTGATTCTCAATATCTCTCTTCAAATTCTCGTACAAGCTACCTACTTCGGAGAGAAAATTTGAAATTTCAGCTAGCTCAGTAACAAGCCCTCGCCCACTATTCGTCATCTCATGTAAAATCTGGTGTGTCGAATCGATACTCTTTTTCGATTGATCAAAAAGCTGATCTAACTTAAAACTCTCAGCCTGGGTCTCCTGAATATTCTCCTTCAAAGACTTCAATATTAAATTCTGATTCTCAACATATCCTTTCAGTGGCTCAAAGATTTGCTTATTTTCGCGTCGCAAGATTGTCGGCTTCTGCTCTAAATTATCAAGTTTAGTAATAACTTCCTTATATTGACCATTAGATACTGAGTCTATAATCTCTTTATACTCCTCTTTTGTCTTGGATGATTTTCGATACTGAAGCAGTAACACTGCAAATACAATAAGAAGTGCTAAAAATATAAAACCACTATAGGCGATCGATGATATTGCAAACGATAGATTACTATTTTTGTCTATATAACTCGCAGGATCAAATAGATAATTTAACACAAACTCGGTCTCTCTAATTGAGAAAGCAGATTGAAACTCAATAGAGTCGTTATTACCTGTTGGTTTGGCTACGGAGTTAAAGATAGTCGCCTTATCAGAGATTTTTACACCAATAAAAAGAAATTCACTCTCATGCGAAGAAAAAAACTTTGTAATTTCAGGGGCCTTAACGACAAGGCTAATCCCTATATATTTGTCAAATGAATTTTTTCTATAGGCTAATAGATGAAAAACCTTATTACTCTTATCTTCTATAATTTTAAATCCTGAATCAGAGGTAAAATCTTTGAAAAAGCCATGTAAAAAGGCATAATTATTATTACTTTTTTCATTAAAAAAAGAGGAACCAGGTCGAGCAATTGAAAGTAATGGGAAATCACCATTTGGATGACAAAAATCCTGCTGAAAGATAAATAGCCCCTCGGAACCAATTACCTTATCTAAGCGTAATTTTTTTTCCTTAATATAATCTTGGAAATAGTCGGGAAAATCTTGATGCTTCTGCTTATCTGCAATCTCAAGAAAGATATTCTTTTTTCCCCAAAAATAGAGAGGCTGAGACAGCAATATCTCATCTAGTGTCTCGTAGATTCTAACAAAGTCTTTCTCAATTGTATTCTCAACTGGGGCAACTTCAACTTTATATACCAATTCCTTGATTTTCTTATCAATCTCATCGCTTTGCTGGTCAGATATTAGCTTTACTGAAAAAAAGATAGCAATTCCTAGAAAAATCAGCATGCATAGACCTACGGCGGCAAGAATATACCTTGTTTTAAATTTGTCCATATTTTAAAAATAAGTGAAAATAAGCCTTGTGTCAAAATTGACAGAGCTATATTTTCAATTTATTATCAAGTGAGGAGAATTTATGAAAAAATTGATAATAGCTTTGGTTGCTGTGGCAACTATCCTTACAAGCTGTGATGGCGGAGTATGCAGCCTAACCCCAACTGTGACAATCAGTGATGGAGAGGTAAGCAAGGAGAAGATCTATCTCGGTTGGACTATATCGTCATTCGATGATATTGGTAGCATTGTTGTAGAGTACTCAGAGGGCAGAGACTCTACTAATTGGGGCAACGCGACTACACTAGCTGCTAGCGCGAGAGCTGCATTGATTGAGGGATTAAGCGCGGAGACTAGCTACAATGTGAGAGTCAGGGTTCTTAATCCAGCTGGCACTACAAAACTATCTGTAACTCAGAACTATTCAACAATAAATGTTGATTTTGATCCTAGCAAGATTAGGGTAATCGATATGAATCAGACAATAACTATTGTCTCTGAGTATCTAGACGATGTGTTCTGGTTCAGATATTATCACAGTTTGTCTACAGACTACTACTGGACAAGTAGCAGTGTAGAAGGTAATGGTAGTGGTACTGTATCTTTCTACAAAGCAGATGGAACAAAACTTACACCCGAAATTGGCACTGGCCTAGGGACAGTTATGATTACAGGAATGCGAGACTACAACACCTATATAAAATATGATGTAAATACACCTGGCACTATTGGAATTGCAATCACACAAGATTAACTCTTAGCAGTTATCTTTCCTTTTGTGAAGTATTGGTGCTGATATTCTGCTTGTTTGATTAACATATCAACTCCATTCAGGATTGAAGCACCAGATTCTTCAGCTCGCGCAAGGAATTTAGTCTTCTCCGGCGTATAGATTATGTCATAGGCGATCTCTTTGCCGCTGAATCTATAACCGTGGCTCGGATCAATCTCGGCTAACTCCCCCATTCCAGCACTACTTGTCTGAACGACAATATCATACTCTGGCGCAATCTGCAAATCTTTAAGCTCGAAGGCTTTAATCCCAAAGTCACGTGCGACTTGTTCAGCCTTATCGATTGTGCGATTATAAAGATCTACCTCAGCTCCATACTTTAACAAACCAAAGATTACCGACCGTGAGGCTCCACCTGCACCTATAACGCAGGCCTTTTTCCCAGCTAAGAATTTACCTTCCAGCTTCGACTCTTTTTTTAACATAAACTGATGAAGAGGCTTGATAAACCCCAAATAATCTGTATTAAACCCTTGCAGCACGCTACGAGAGCTACTATCTGGCTGAAAGACAACTGTATTACACGAACCAATCTTCTTGACCGAATCATCAACTTCGTCAAGATATTCAATAATCTCAGTCTTGAAAGGAAGAGTAACTGAGAGGCCCCGAATTTTCAAGAATTCTGCCAACTTCAAAAAGGTTTCAATATTATCAGTCTGAAATGGAAGATAGACATAATCAATCTGTTGATCTGAGTACCACGAATTATGAAGCTCTGGGGATTTTGAGTGCATCACTGGGTTGCCAATAATCCCGCAGATATTGGTGGTATCTTCAATCTGATTATACCTGTACTGCTGACAAAGTTTTACCGGAGAGATGTGACCTAACTGCGGATTAGGGTTATTAAAGGAGGTATAAGAGATAAGGCTTCCTGTCAAGTGAGTAAGAACCCTTGTAGAAAAACCAAAAGAACCCATTCCAATTAGGATTTTTTCAGGGATATCATACAGAGAGTCACAAAGCTTAAAATAGTTGTATAGATCTGCAGTTGAATTAATTGCAACTGCTGCCTTTGGAATAAAGTACTCTTTTTTATAATTGTCTCGAACGCGAGAGATAAAATCCGCAGGAATCATCTCGAAATCGTGAAAAGATCTGATAATCTTTATTCCTCGTGAGAGAGCTTGATCGAAGAGAGCTGGATTATTGATAGTGTCATCAAGGTCGAAATAGGTGTAGCCCGAAGCAAGAGCATTTCGATAGATCTCTAGTAAATCCTCTTCGGATCCATCATACTCTCCACCATCTATCTTCTTTCGAACAGTTAAGATAACCGGAAGATCTACCATGGAAGGAAACTCATAGACTAGGTCTAGTTGATCCGCATCAAGAAGGTCTACTCTAAGCTCAAGACCTCTTATACACGCCTCACAATCTTTCACTTGCTCGAGATTTTCTGAAATTGTTCTCTCTGTCAATGTTAAAAAAATCATAACATCCTCACTTCTCTTCTTGATGTGTATACACAACCACCGGATTGTAAAAAAGCCTCAAATAATGGAATTTTTTAAGGTAAGAGCATGTAGGTGGAATATATGGGGAAAAAATAACACGAAAAAGATTTACTTTTTTGCAATTTTTCTCAAGCTTAAACCGCTCTTCATAAATAGTACACCTATTTGTCTTAATATCCAAATATTGACAAGGGCTACTAAGATCTATCTCAACACAACCCTTTTGTATAATCTTTTGGTAGCAACAAAGTCCACACTTACTACAAATATCTTCCCACTTCATATAAATTCCTCAAAACAAATACTTAACAGAAATTAGTTATTCACAGGTGCAAAAAACCCAGAATAACCACGACCTGATCGTTTCATAACAAAGGCAGATAGATCAATCGGAAAGTAATTTCTTCCAAAATCAGAATCTGCATCAAACTTATACTGCAAAGAGTATCGACCAGCGCATTTAGCACGCAAATCATCGACAACCCTAGTCGCACCAGCTGGGCTATAGACATGATAGAGTTGTCCACCTGTGTATTCAGCCAAAAACTTCAAATCAGCACTGACTTGGGTATTGTTTTTCAAGACAATACAATTAAAGACAATTCCATTGTTTTTCAACAAATCTGCCACCTTAATCAGCCCATAATCCTTGTAATAACTCTCAGGAAACTCTCCAGTAGAAAAATATATGATAGATTTCTTGGCTGGGATATTTATCAAAGAAGAAACTGCCATCCTAACACTGTAATCAAAGACAGTATGGCTAGGCTCAAGATCTTTTGCAGCCAGAGATTCTGATAGCTGTGAAAAATCTTCTATATTTGGATTTTTTAGTAGTTTTTTATAATCTACTGCAGGAAACTCACCAGGAGTGATAACAGAGATAAAATCATCTGTCTTCAAGCTTGGAAAAAAATCTTTCAACCCTTTCTCAATCGGCTCAACAATTGTATTAAGTTGTTCTTTATTATCACGTATCAATGAAATTGCGACGTTAGATCTTTGAGAATCATTATGAACCATCTTAAAATTTGTAACAGGAACATTATCTTGCAAAATCTGAAAATTTTCTTTTTCCAGACCTAGAAAAGGATTTCCCGATTTATCACGAATAACAGTATTAATTGTAACATTAGGAAAGTCAAAAGTGTTTATAGACTCAATCTCAACATCTAGTCCGACATATAAATTTCTAATATCTGTATAGACAAAAACTTTATTTAAATCAAAATCAGAGATTATTATATTCCCATTTGAATCTAGCTCAGCATCAACGATTGTTCGAGCCTTTCCATCTAAATCAGTAACTAAAGAGGTTGTCTTATTCCTCAAATCCACAGATAAGACACTTTTTCTATCAGAAAGAAGAAGAAATCCATCATCGAAGTAGCTTAAAGACTCAGGACTGTAGAGACCGCTAGAGATTACTGTCTCAACATAATTACCACTAAAGTCGAATCTATAAATTTTCTTGCGAAATTGATCTGCTACGTACAAGCTCTCTTTATGGGCGATAATCCCTGTAGGAAGCAAAAATCCCTCGAAGAAGAGGTTTGGCGAACCAAAAGATAAGATAAATTCACCATCTTTCGAATATTTTAAGATTCTTCTGTTCCCAGAATCGCTGACATATAGATATCCATTCTTATCTTCAGTTATGTACTGAGGTCCAAGAAAATTCCCGTCAGCAATGCCTTTTTCTCCAAAGCTAGAAGAAATTTTTCCATTTTTTTCAATTGTAAAAATTTTGTTTCTACCAAAATCAGAGACATAAAAGAGATTGTCCAAATAATTGTAGCGAATATCATAAGGTCGACTAAGACCTATCAGATCACCAATAATCTTACCGACAACAGAACCGTTTGCATTGTAGAAAAGAATCTGATCAGTTCCTCGTGAAATCAGATAGAATCCACCGCGGCTATCTGTCTCTAAGGAAAATGGCTTATCGTAGAATCTAAGCCCTGCTACCTCGCTAGGAATTACAGCTGCTTCAAGATATTGAATTTTATCTGCGGTGATCGAGAGGCTATCTCTAAACCGGATCAACTCAAATCTTGAACTCAGAACATCACTCATGAACCCTTTAGATGAGAGCTCTTGCCAAATCTCATTAGCTTCAATTGTGTAGCCGTTTTTGTACAAGGTGTAGGCAAGCCAATATCTAGTCAACATCTTCTGAGGTTTATATTGAAGAGATGTCTCAAAATGCAAATAGGCCTTATTAAAATAACCAGCATTGCAAGAGAGCACACCTTCACGAAACTCATTCAAGGCTCTATTCTCATCCATATCTATTATCTGAGCAGATAGACTACTTAATGTTAGCAGGATAAAGAATATTGAAAATTTTAATTTTGACCCATTTATAAATCTCAACTATTTCACCTTTAGCAATTTATAACTCATTATATACTGTAATCTATACTGTGTAAATATTTATTCTTGAATCTAGTTTCTCTCTTAAGGTATCTTGTATGAAAAAGGCTGTTCCCTGACTTCCAGCACAACTTTTGCAAGCTCCCTGGTAATCGATATATACTGTGATCTCATCATCACTCTCTTTTATATCTACAACCTCGACATTTCCACCATCTTTTTTTAAGAAATCACGGACAAAAAGGTCTAAAATTTTCTCAATCTCTCGGAATTTCATAACAATTGACATCTTTCCGAAATCAACCCGATCAACACTATAGGTGTCTTTTTCCATCTCATTACGAGTCTCTCTTAATATATCCTCAAGATAATATTTACGCGACTCATGACCACCTGGCTTTATGCAAGATTTACAAAAAGCACCAGCCTTTGTGTAATCTGTTATTTGCTCAACTGTTGTAAGATTATTATTTTTTATTACTTCCTTAATTGTAGAAAGTGTAACTCTTGCACACTCGCAAACTATCTCTTCGTTCTCAAAAGAATCCATATCAACATTCTTGTAGAGAGATGCTGCCTTCTTGATGACATCATATGCCATGACAGAGCAGTGCATCTTCTGTGGCGGAACAGCTGGTTTATCTGGCGTATCTCGCATAGCCTTCTCTACATCGACATTTGTAATCTTTACCGCTTGATCCACAGTTTTGCCAAGGCAAAGTTCTGACATTACATCGCTTGACGCTATTGCAGTACCACAACCAAAGCTTTTAAATTTAGCTGACAAGATAACCTGATCGCTTTCGCGAACTATCCAATAGAGTCTAACAGTATCACCACAAGATTCAGCACCCCAATCAGCTACGATTAATTTTCCACCTAATTTTTTTGCATCTTCTTGAGTTAACTCACCCCTAAATTTTGGGTATTTCATTCTCTCATTTACTATATCTGAATATTGCTCCCACAAAGAGCCACCAACTAAGTCCTTCTTTGCCATAATTCCTCCAGCTTAAAACTCTGATGTAGAGATTGCCCTTAATCTCTCAACGCTTTTCTTAATAATATCTATTGTAAAATCTATCTCTTCTTCTGTTGTAAATCGTGATAGACTAAATCTTATTCCTGTGTGAGCCAGTTCAGGATCTATCTTCATAGCCTTAAAGGTTGGATTAGATTCAAGTGACTCTGAAGAACAAGCACTTCCTGTAGAAGCAGCAACTCCATTCCTGTTCAAATCCCAAAGCATAGCCTCGCCCTCTACCCCCTTAAAACTAGCTAAGATTGTATTAGGTGTCCTGTATGCGCGATCTCCTATAACATTTGTAGAAGGAATTGCAAGAATTGCATCCTCAAGTTTATCTCTAAGTCTTCTAACCTTTGAATCCTCGAACTCAAGAGCCTCAACAGCCAACTCTAAGGCATATGCCATACCTACCATACCTGCGACATTGACTGTCCCACTTCGCTTAGAACCCATCTGCTCTCCTCCATGTAAAAGAGGAATCAACGGCGCACCATTCTTGATGTAAAGACCACCAACACCTTTAGGTCCATGAAATTTATGAGCACTAAATGTAAGATAATCAAGATCAATATCACTTATATCAATCTTCACCTTTCCAACAGCCTGAACAGCATCAGTATGAAACAAAACCCCATTCTCACGGCAGAGAGTAGCAATCTCTTTAATCGGATTTATTAGACCTGTCTCATTATTAGCCCACATCACAGAGACTAAAGCAGTCTTATCAGGGTCTATAATAGCCTTGAGGTCTGCCACAGAGACAATACCTTGTTCATTTACAGGAAGATACACTACCTCAGCTCCAAGACTCTCTAAGAACTCTGCTGTATGAGAAATGCTTGGATGCTCAATCTGTGTTGTTATAATCTGCTTCTTCTGACTCTTCGCAATCAAATCGAAATACACACTCTTCAGTACAGTATTGTTTCCTTCAGTAGCACAGCCATTTATAATAATATCATCATCGTCATTAACATTCAAATTTGTATATAACCTATCTAAGGCCTCTCTCATATATGGGTGAGTATCACTTGCAAAAGAGTGCAAAGAGTTGGGATTACCATAAAATTGTACTGAAAATATATCCATAAGATCCCTTACTCGAGGATCTACCATAGTGGTTGCATTATTATCTAAATAAATTCTTTCCATAAAAAGCCTCACTTAATTTCAATATACTCTTTTATAGAATATTAGTCTACCAGTTTAGTAGGATTTATCAAATTAAGTTGTTGATTTTTTTTAAAATTTTTCAATCCGACTGGATGTACAAAAATTTGTGAGACAGCAATATTACCACGCTCAACCGCAGCCCAATCAGAATCATCTTCGATCGCCATGTGATCTAAAGTTCCTGATAGAAAGTAAAACTTCTCTTTCTTACAGATTGCGTGATGTGCTAGCGAGTCATTATAGGCTCGTCTCCCTAGATTAACATACTCTATTTCTGTCTTTTCTGAAATAGTTTCAGGGAAATTTACATTAAAAAAATAGTCTTTTGCAGAATTATTATATAAATCGTAGATATTCTCTGCAATAAAACTTGAAGCCTCCTCTAACGCAAATGGGGGCTGAAATTTATTCAAAGAAAAGGAAGCAGCTGGAATCCCCATCAAAGTCGCCTGTCGTGCAGCAGCAGCTGTACCAGAATAGACCAGATCAGTACCCAGATTTGGTCCAAGATTTATTCCTGAAATAACAAAATCAGGTTTAAATGGAATCGCGCCAAGCAATGAATACATCACACAATCTGCAGGTGTTCCACTGCAAGAGTAATAATTTTCATCTAAATGTTTAAATTTTATCGGCTTATTCAACGAGATAGAGTGAGAACACCCAGATCTCTCACGATCTGGGGCAACAACACACACCTCATGATTTGCTAGCCTTGAAAGCAAAATAGGAAAGACAGGACTTAAGACGCCATCATCATTTGTAATTAAAATCTTCATATATTTTTTGCTGAAAGAACTACTTCAACTCCACCTTCAATTTCTATTGGAAAGACCTTTGCTTTAAACCCAAAAATACTTTCATAATCTTTTAATTTCTCTTTGTAACTTTCAAGGTAATCCTTATAGATCAATGAACAGATACAACCACCACTACCCTTTCCGATCAGTCGAGAACCTAGAATCCCCTCTATCTCGTGAGATCGCTTTACAAGCCAATCAACTTCAGGGCAAGATACCTCAAAATTATCCCTAAGACTCTCATGAGAGCGATTCAAGATCTTTCCAAAGACCTCGATCTTACTCTCCTTGACCATCTCAACCGCATCTAGAACACGCTGATTCTCTTGAACAACATGAAGAGAGACTCGTCTCACTGCTTCTGGCATATCTCCAATAGATTGCTTAATATCAACATCAGAGTAATCCCTCAAAGAGTTACCAGTCCTAATCTGCTTAAGAAAATCTAAGCCTTCGGAACATTGAAAATCCCGCTCATCATCCTCATCTTCAGGAAAGACCAAAGGCAAACTCGAGTTAGTGACATAAAAGCCAAGCTGATCTCCTAAATTCAATTTCAGATTGTGATACTCAACTGTTCTCAAATCGAAGAAAAGCAGCTTACCCTTACGAGCATAATATGAGGTCAAACAATCTGTAATTGATGATTTGACACCCATAAATCTCGATTCGGCAAGATAGCAAGATTGTATCAACTGAATATCCGAGAGATCATACGAATGAAGCTCACGCAATGCAACACCGACAGCAACACAAAGTGCTGCGGAAGAACCAAGCGACAATCGTAGCGGGATGTCTCCGACGATTGTTAGATTTATTCCTTGAGGCTCAAACCCAAGTAAAGAGAATTCAGATAACACGCCCCTAATATAATTCAACCATTTATCTTCTGATTTAAATTTTATTGTTGAAAGCCCTGACTTTTTTCTTTCTGCAAAATTATGAGAATACACTTTTAGGACATTATCAGCACGTCTAGAAACAGCGACAAAAACCCTTCGATTTATTGCTGCTTGCAGAACATAACCGTCATTGCAATCCAAGACCTCACCGAGAAGAGAAAGAACACCAGGTGCTGAAACAATTACTTCAGGCTCTGTGTTATATTCTTTTTTATGCAATTCAAAAATTTTTTTATCCATAATGAAATATAATTTTAAATTATAATCAGATAAAAGGCAAGAAAAAAAAACGATCTGCAAGTGCAGATCGACTGTTTTGGTGAATTACTCTCCCGCAATTCCGTATTTCTTTCTAAATTTATCAATTCTTCCAGCTGTATCAACAAACTTTTGTTTTCCAGTATAGAAAGGATGACAAGCAGAACAGATTTCAACCTCGACATCTCCCTTAATAGTAGATCGAGTTTCTACAACATTTCCGCAAGCACATTTAAATTTAGTTTCATAATAATTTGGATGTATATCCGCTTTCATAATATAAGCCTCCAAGCCAATTGGCATAATTTACACAATATAATACAATCTACAAAATAAAATTAAAATTGTCAATAAGAATCAGCCTCACCTGTAGACATTGACTTTAAAAAAGCCTCATTATTCTTAGTTTTTGACATCTTTTCCAATACAAATTCTGTAGTCTCTAGATCATCCATAGGATTTAGAACTTTTCTCAAGAGCCAGATCTTTGCCATCTCAGTATTTGTAAGCAAAAGATCCTCTTTTCGTGTTCCAGATCCTTTTATATTTATAGCAGGAAAAACTCGTTTATCACTCATCTTCCTATCTAACTTGATCTCCATATTTCCAGTACCTTTAAATTCTTCAAAGATAACCTCATCCATCCTACTTCCAGTATCTACCAGAGCAGTCGCAACTATAGTCAAACTTCCACCGTGTTCGATATTTCGTGCTGCACCAAAGAATCTTTTTGGTTTGTGCAAAGCATTAGAATCAACACCACCTGAAAGAATCTTTCCTGAAGCAGGAACAGTCTGATTATATGCTCTAGCCAATCTCGTAATCGAATCAAGAAGGATAACAACATCT
The DNA here is from genome assembly GCA_016936615.1 of Spirochaetales bacterium. Lineage (GTDB taxonomy): Bacteria > Spirochaetota > Spirochaetia > JAFGXN01 > JAFGXN01 > JAFGXN01. Next base: position 19,220 of record JAFGXN010000028.1, read on the forward strand.
CTCTTATGCTCAACCAATCTCTTTGCCTTCTCAAGAACCATCTCAGCAACTTGACAATGACGAGAAGCTTGTTCATCAAAGGTAGAAGCAATAACTTCACCTTTTACATTTCTCTTCATATCTGTAACTTCTTCTGGACGCTCATCAATCAACAGAACAATCAACACAACCTCAGGATGATTAGCAGTGATAGCATTTGCAATCTTTTGAAGAAGAACTGTCTTACCAGTTCGAGGAGGAGAGACAATAAGTCCTCTCTGACCCTTTCCGATTGGAGAAAATAGATTGATAACCCTTGTAGAAAGATCACCATTGCCAGTCTCCATATCTAGACGAGTGTCAGGATACAAAGGAACAAGATTATCAAAAGGAATCCTTGCATGGGCATTCACAGGATCCTCATAATTTATCTCTTCTACCCGAAGCATAGCAAAATATCTCTCACTATCCTTTGGAGGCCTAATCTGCCCCTTCACAACATCTCCTGTTCGAAGATTAAAATGTCGAATCTGAGATGGAGACATATAAATATCATCCGAACCTGGAAGATAACTATTATTAGGGGATCTCAAAAAACCATACCCGTCAGGCAAAATCTCTAGAGAGCCGTGCGCATATACGACTCCGCCCTTCTGCGTATGCTGAGTTAAAACCGCGTATATAAGCTCTTGCTTCTTATATGTAACAAGAACATCCTTATCGACAGACAACTCTTCAGCTAATTTTCTCAAATCAAGATATGACATCTCGGTCAAATCATTTATAGAAAGAATCAACTCCTCAGGAATCTGCCCCTTAGGCATCTCATTTACAATAATTCCTTGAATTGGATTGTCGCCTCTATCAATGTTTCCATTATGATTATTGCTAAAATTATTCTTGTTGTTATTATTGCTATTGTTGTTATTATTTTTATGGTTACTATAATTCTGATTATTTTGACCGTTATAATTCTGATTGTTTTGATTTTTTGACTTTTTCTTAACAGGTTTAACCCTATTATTATTGTTCTGCTTTGGAACAACCTTAACACCTTTAGCTAATTGGCGCTTCTTGATAAGTTCATCCGCAGTTATAGAATCTGGATCAAAATCCTTTGGCAGAAAAGATTCAAGTGCCTCTTTTTTATCTGAACCATCACCAGCTTCGACAGCCTTAACATTCTCTGGCGCATCATTAGTATCATCACCGCTACGTGCTTCATCAATCTTCAACTCTTTTTCATTTGAAAAATTTAAAGGTAAAGTATCATCATTTGTACCTTCGGCATTATTCTCGTCAGAATTGACTTTTACAATCTTTTTTCTACCTCGTTTCTTGATTGGAGACTTTACCTTAGCTTCAGATTTATTATCATCTGAACTAGAAGAGGCCTCAGACTCATCAAGATTGAATAGTTCTTCATCCATATAGGAAATCCTTTTATTTTTTATTTTATATTATAAACTGTGCACACACACACATATTCAAAAAAGAAGTGACTTTATTACTGAATTTCATATTATAACAAGACATGGTCTTATTTAATATAAAAGCAATTAAAACCCTTGTCAATAGATTTATTTGCATTTAACAAAGAATCCACCAATAGAATCGTAGAACACGCTGCTCTTTTTCTAATTATCTCTCTATTTCCTGAAAAATAGAAGGTTCTAGTTATCTTTTCGTCACCGTAAAAGAGGCCAATTACCACAGTCCCGACCGCAAGAGCTGGATCCGAAGCAGTAGGTCCTGCCTCTCCAGAGACAAAAAAACCTAAATCACAACCAATTCTATCTCTCAAGCAATCTAAAGCCTTATCTACAAATGGTACCGAAACAACCCCCAACTTATCTATCTCATCAGCATCAATACCAAAAAGCCTAGCCTTCTCTCGATTAGAATAGACAACACCTGTACCCTCGAAGAATTCAGAAATTCCTGGAATTGAAGTCAAAATAGAAGAAATCAAACCGCCTGTACAGGATTCAGCACCAAAGATTGTAGGTTTTTTTGAAAAAATTGAATCCTTGACAACATCAACCAACTCTACCTGTCCTGCTTTGACCAGAATACCACCCTGCGATTCTATAATCTCTAACAATTTATCTTCCAATTCAGACTTAGGTCTACCCCCAATATAAAAGTAGACACCATACTCAAATGTCCTAGTCCCCCAGAAAAAGTCTTCATCTTCACAATATTTTGCTAAAAACTCTTCGACGTGGGTCTCACTAAACAAAAAAGCAGTTCCACGAACAACATCACCCGAACTTGTCTGAAAATTTTTCTTTAGTATAGGAAGAACAAAATTATCAAACATTAGATTCATCTCACGTGGCGGTCCAGGCAGAGAGAACACCATTGTCGAACCGATCCAACCGTAGAAACCACAAGCACTTCCCACCTTATTCTCAATAGGCGAAAATCCTTTAGGAAAACACGCTTGAACCCTATTTATTTTGCTTATATTTTTTCCATAGACTGCTTCAATACCATTCCAAATTTCTTGGTTAAATTCCAGATCTAGCGAGCCAGCCTCTGAAATAGCAAATCTAGTTAGATCATCAGAAGTAGCACCTAATCCACCTGTAATAATAACAATATCTGAAAATGCAAGAACCTCTTTGATATTAACAGATATATCACTGCTATCAGGAATAACTCTAATCTGAAACAGCCCCTTGAACAAGGGATATAACTTATCAGCTATAAATCTAATATGCAAATCTTGAATTATCCCATCAGTAATCTCAGTTCCGATTATTATTAAAGTAACCTGCTTTGAGAGATTAAGCACCAGCTAGCATCCTCTTTAATTTGTCAGTTGAAGTCGAAAAAATATCGATTGAATTAACATCTTCCAACATCTTCAAACTTCCAACAAACTCATGACCATCAGCCATCTTCACGGTTTTTGCTTCAATATTACCTTTAACAACGCCGGTAGGAGTAATCTCAATCTTATCTTCCGCATAGATATTACCACTGACATAGCCAGCAACAACAATCGATTTTACCCGTACATCAGCATCTATAACACCAGTCTTATCTACATACAAGAAACCATCCGAATTTATATCACCAGAAAAATTCCCCTGAATATTCAAAGAAGTTGAAAATTTTAAATTTCCATTAAATTTAGTTGTCTTACCAAATGTAGTTACACATTTCACAGGATTCAAAATCTTATCTTCCATATACCTTCCCCTAAAAAAAATTATTGTTTCTCAGTCAATTCTTCCTCTGTTAGAACTGAAACATGATTTTTGAACTTAGTCTCAAGATCAAGCATGAATTTATCAAAGTCCTGACCAGAAACCTCTTGCGACTTTAATACTTTTATCTCATCTTCTAAAGCAGTCATCGCAGCATTAAAATTTATTATACTATCCTGAACATCAGTAATAAAATCTTTAACATCTGCTTCATTAGAACAATTCAAACTCTTAATCTCTTCTTCAATCTTAGCAATCGGCGACTTCATATGCGAAGTAAAATAGATCAGAGACTCATTTAAAGAATTTGCAATAGTTAATTTTCGCTCATTCTCTACGACATTCTTCTGCAATTCCCTACTCTTCAACACTGCCCTAATCCTTGCAAGAACCTCAAGAAAATTAAATGGCTTCAAGATATAATCTTCTATTCCAAGATCATAACCCTCAATCTTATCCTTGACATCACTAACCGCTGACAACATTATAACAGGAATATCTCTAAAATCTTTAAAATCCTCGGACTTTTTTAAGATTTCAGTAAATTTCCAACCAGTTATCTTTGGCAATATATTATCAGTCATCACTATATCTGGATTAGACTCTTTCACCTTCTCTAAGGCCTCTTGACCATCACCTGCTCGAATAACATCAAATCCCAATTTGCTCAACATTACGTCAAAAAAATCCAGAGTAATAGACTCATCATCAACAATTAAAATCTTTGTCTTTGGGCTCATACATTTTCTCCTCTTACTGTTTTAAAATATAAAAAGCTTGTTAGCTTAATTTTTCCCTTTGAATAGCTTAATTATACTACAAACAATCGAAAATCCCAAGATAAAAAATGAAATAAAAAAAGATAAAATCACGAACCAATTCCCATTTTTGGAATAAAAAGGAATTTTCGCATCAGCAAGCTCAAGTTCCACCACTAACCAGTGAGAGGAGTTAGGCAACAACTCAGCAACAACTCTCCCTTCTGGAGAGATCAAACAGGTTACCCCAGAGTTAGTTGCTCTCAGGAATGGTCGCCGATTCTCAACTGCCCTGAAGACTGAAAAAGATTGATGAAACCTGTAGGCAGCTTCAAAACCAGCCCATCTATCATTTGTAAGGTTGAGAAAAAACAAAGCACCTTTATTAGTCGCAACTCTCGAAATATCATCAAAACAATCTTCATAACAAATCTGAGGACCAAACTTCAGCCCACCCATATCAAACAGATTGTAGCTATCACCTTTTTCCCAATATCTTAACCCTTTCTCACTAGCCTTTTCTGCTATTTTTTCACTAAAAAAAGAAGAAGGAAGATGCTCAGAAAAAGGAACCAATCTCTGCTTATTGTAAAGATCCAGCAGTTGTCCTGACTTAAAAAAGAGAGCAGAATTATAATCTTTGCGATTCAATTTGCCATTATCAAGAATTGGGGGAAGTTCAGGATCCGCAAGATGACCATTCGAATTGCCAGTAACAAAATAGCAATCAAGAGAATCTGCAAACTCTTGAAACTCTTTGACCAGCAGAGCACTCTCCCAATGTGTTGAATAATTTGTATGCCACAGATAACCAGGAACAAACGCAGTCTCAGACCAGACAAGCAGATCAGGATCTTCGATCAAGACATCTTGGCTAAGCTGTCGCAAAAGCTCAAAATTCCTTTTATAGGTCTCAAGCCCCCCAGCCCAAGAGTCTTTATCATGCTGAATCATAGCAACTTTAAGAGTCTTTGAACCATTATCTAAACTTGAATTGTATGAATTCAAGGAAATTCGTCCGAGCAAAGGAAAAAGTATCCCAAAGAGCGGTAATATCATTGCAAAATATGCAATTTTCCAAGGTGAAAACTTTGGATTATGTAAAAAATTAAATCTCCTGCTTATATGAATAATGCAGATATGCTTTTTTGATAAATACTGATATAAGAGAATACAAAATGAAGAAAAACTTGCAAGAAAAAAGGAAACTCCAAAGACTCCATAGATTGAAGCTGATTGAAGAAGAAAAATATTCTCATATTGAGAGTACCCGAGAATACCGTAAGGATAACCTAAAAACCCGACAGTTCTTAAATACTCAAAACAGACCCAGATAAAAGGAAAGACAACAGGCCAAACTCCTCTGAACGTCGAGTTAATATAAACCATAAGATTAAACAGAATAAAAAAATAGATCCAAAGAAAGAGAATCGTTATGTGAATTGAATACTGGTTAAAATTTATCAGCCAAAAAAACAGTGTAAAAGAGTAAATTAATGAAAAAAACAGAGAATATAAAAGTAGGTATCTTGTCTTTGATTCGATTAAAACATAGAACAGAGGTGCTAGAGCGAAAAATCCAGCAGGACCAAGCCCATCTACAAATAAAAAACCGGGAAAGGCTAACGCAAATAAAACTGCTGATATAGCAAGCAAAAACATATGTTTGATAACAATATTTTGCACCCCGGTCTTTATTGGTAAAAACTTCAATTATTCGCTCCGCAATCCCCAAGCCTTAGCCTTTAAATCTTTTCCAGGTCTGAAAGAAGCAACACCATGAGTATCAACTGAAACAATCTCACCTGTCTTAGGATTCCTAGCTTTTTTACGACCTTTTCTAGTCTTGATTTCAAAAGTGCCTAGACCTCGTATTTCGATAACTCTATCCTCTGTAATAGAAGATTTTAATTCTTCAATAAATAAATCTATAACAGATTGAATATCTTTCTTGTTCAGATCTACTTTTGAATATACCGACTCAACTAAGTCAGCCTTAGTTATCTTATTTCTTTCAGAACTTTTCATATTTTCTCCAGTTAAGAATAACTATGCAGAAATTTGATTAAGAAGCTTAGCCATTCTTGATTTTTTTCTTGCAACTGTCTTCTTATGATAAAGACCCTTACCTGCTGCAGTATCAAGAAGTTTCACCATCTGTCGGAAAGCGACCTCTGCCTCTTCTTTATTATTTGCCTGAGCATTCACAGTAAACTGCTTAATAGCAGTCTTACACTTGCTTTTTGCTGCTCTATTAGCAATTCTTCTCTTAGCGTCTCTTCTAGCGCTTTTTGCATTTGCCTTGATATTAGCCAATTAAGTATCCTCCTAGTCTCTATTTAAAATCTTTTGGTTTTCGTTCAGTTCTTTTGCATTGTGTACATTCTGCAACATTCTTAGCTTTGCCTTTAGCAAATACTGTCTTCATCTTTACTTCACCGCCACATGGGCATTCGAATCTATGTGTTGTAGAACCAGTACGAGAGTTTTTACTCGCTTGTGCCATATTTCTTCTCCTAACAAAAATTTTTGCATTTATTTAGATACCCAATATAACATATTATTTCAATCATAGTCAACTTGATTGATTTAAAATACCTAATTTTTAAAAAAATAATAGCTACCTAAATTTAAGTAGCTATTAGATTTAATCTTTTTAAACAAAATTACATATTAAATAGCAATTCTGCATAGCTTGGGAAAGGCCAAACATCTTCATCACAGAGTTTTTCCAAACCATCAACGACTTCTCTCAGATTCTCCATTGCAGGAATAACCTGATTTCGGAAATAAACTGCTTTTTCATAAACTTCTGAGATCTTCTCAGCACCATCATGAATAGCATCAAGCTTCTCACACAATTCAATCATCTTCTCAAACTCAGATGAAATCTTCTCGATCAACTTAACTTGAGCCTTACTTGCAACACCTGAAACAGATTTAACACTATTAACACCTTCACAAAGTGAGATCAAATACTCATTCACAGCAGGAAGGATATTACGGCTAACCATCTGAACTGCTAATCCAGCCTCAATGTTAATTCGCTTAGCATACTCCTCAAGATAGATATCATATCTAGAATGTAACTCTTTTTTAGAAAAAACACCATGCTTCTCGAAAAGCTTTACGGTATAATCCTTAATAAATTCAGGAACTGCTTCAACTGTAGATCTTAGATTAGCTAGGCCTCTCTTTTTAGCCTCAATTTCCCACTCAGGAGAGTAACCATTACCATTAAAGATTATTCTTTTATGATTCTTATATGTCTCTCCAACTATCTTTTCAATAGCCTTTGGAAGGTCAGTAGCTTTTTCCAGGATATCTGCAAACTCACCAAGAATATCCGCAACAGCAGTATTGATTACAACATTTGGACCAGCCAAAGATTGAGATGAACCGACCATTCTGAACTCAAACTTGTTGCCAGTAAAGGCAAAAGGAGATGTTCTATTTCGGTCAGTTAAATCCTTAGGAAGATCTGGAATTGCATTAGCACCAAGCTTCAAGCTCTGTCCATCCTTTGATTCAACCTTCTTGCCCTCTGCAACACCCTCAAATATTTCAGTAAGCTGATCGCCCAAGAACATTGAAATAATTGCTGGAGGAGCCTCATTACCACCAAGTCTATGATCATTTCCAGCATTTGCAGCAGAAGCCCTTAGAAGTGGCGCATACATATCTATAGCTTTAATCACAGCAGAAGTAAAGATCAAAAACTGAGAGTTATCTGATGGTGTGCTACCTGGATTCAATAAATTTATACCATCATCCGTAGCTATTGACCAGTTGTTATGCTTACCTGAGCCATTAACACCTGCGAATGGCTTCTCATGAAGAAGTGCAACTAAATCGTGTCTAAGTGCTAACTTTTTCATCATTTCCATAACAAGCTGATTTGTATCAGTTGAAACATTTGCAGTGTCAAAGATAATTGCAAGCTCAAACTGATTCGGCGCAACCTCATTATGCTGTGTCTTTGCTGTAATACCAAGCTTCCACAACTCATAATTCAACTCTGCCATAAATGCAGTTACTCTTTCATTTATCGCACCAAAATAATGATCTTCCATCTCCTGGCCTTTTACAGGCATAGAACCAAATACTGTTCTTCCTGCAAACTTCAAATCAGGACGAGCCTCAAACAATTTCTTTTCTACTAGAAAATACTCTTGTTCAGGACCAACAGTAACAGAGATCTTCTTTGATGTAGTATTACCTAGAGCCTTGATCAATCTAAGAGCCTGCTTCTCAACCGCCTCCATTGATCGCAAAAGTGGAACTTTTTTATCTAAAGCCTCACCAGTATATGAAAAGAAAGCAGTTGGGATTGCCAAAGTCAAACCAGTCTTATCAGCTTTAAGAAAAGCTGGAGAAGAGACATCCCACGCAGTGTATCCTCTAGCCTCAAAAGTCTCTCTTAATCCACCATTAGGAAAAGAAGAAGCATCTGGCTCACCTTGAACAAGTTCTTTACCAGAAAATTCCATTATTACTGTACCATCTCCAACAGGAGAAATAAAAGAATCATGCTTCTCAGCAGTCAAACCTGTCAAAGGCTGAAACCAGTGAGTAAAATGCGTAGCACCTTTCTCAATTGCCCAATCCTTCATAGTATTTGCAACAACATTTGCTACTTCAAGAGAAAGCTTTTTGTCACCTTGCCTAACCTTTTTCAATTCCTTGTATATATCCTTAGGCAACCTTTCCTTCATAACTGAATCGCTAAAACAATATTCTCCAAAAATAGAAGTTAGAGAATTTTTTCCTGTACCAAAGTCTAAAGTCATATATAATTCCTCCAATTATAGTATATACATTTTATTAGCAATTTTCATGCCAAAAATACGAGAATTTTATATTTCTTTACATAACATAAAGATATAAAAATCCTACATTTTTCCTTTGAAACTATCAATACAAAAATGTAGGATTATTTAAAAAATATTACATTTTTGTAGGTTAACCAATTGCTTCAGAACCTCGGTCATTACTCCTAATCCTGATACACTCCTCAATATTTGTAACAAATATCTTACCATCACCGATCTCGCCAGTTCTAGCACCTTTTAAGATAGCCTCAATTGCAGTATCCAAGAAATTCTCGTTAACTGCAATATCAATCCTAACTTTTTTCAACAAATTAACCTCGAAATCAACGCCACGGTAGATCTCAGTATATCCTCCCTGCTGACCGCAGCCAAGAACATTAGTTATAGACATCTTAAAGACCTGAGCCTTAAACAACTCCTTCTTAACATCATTTAATTTGTATGGCTGAATGTAAGCTGTAATCATCTTCATAAATTAACTCCTTCCAAAATTGATCCTTACATATTTGTAAAAATCTGAAACCCACTATAAGATTCACACCCATGCTCAGATATATCCAAACCAAGCATCTCCTCTTTCTCTGTAACCCTTAGACAAGAAGCTTTTTTCAGTATGAAAAAAAGCAAAAACGCAGTAGACAAGGTCCATCCAAGAATCACAACAACTCCAAGCAACTGAATTCCGAGAGTAGCAAAGCCACCACCGTAAAAGAGCCCCAACTTATCAGGATCAGAAGAGAATAACCCAACTGCAACAACACCCCAAAGACCATTTACACCGTGAACAGATACAGCACCTACTGGATCATCAATATGCAATACCTTATCGATAAGCTCTACACTTCCAACAACCAAAGCACCACCAATTAACCCAACAACAATTGCCATAACAGGTGAAATAACATCAGCACCCGCAGTTATAGCAACCAAACCTGCCAGAGCACCATTCAAAGACATACTAGGATCTGGTTTCTTCGAAACTACCCAAGTTATAACCATAGCTATTATTGCACCAGCAGCTCCAGCCAAAGTGGTTGTAAGCATAACACGAGATATACTCGAACTAGCAAAATCCAAGGTACTACCACAGTTAAAACCAAACCAACCAAACCACAAAATAAAAACACCCAGTGAAGCCAGAGGTAAGTTATGACCCAAAATAGCTTTAACTACAATCTTATCACCAACTCTTGTATATTTCCCTTTACGTGGACCAATCATAACAGCTCCAGCCAAAGCAGCAAGCCCTCCAACCAAGTGAACAACCCCAGAACCAGCAAAATCATAGAACCCAAGCCGAGACAACCAGCCTCCACCCCAGATCCAATGACCAATAACAGGATATATAAAACCAGTAATCACCACACTGTAAATCAAATATCCAACAAACTTAGTTCGCTCAGCAACACCACCTGAGACAATAGTAGAAGCAGTAGCAGCAAAGACAACCTGAAACATCCAAAAGCTCATCTCACTTGGATCACTTCCCATTAGGAAAAATTTTGATTTACCAAACAAGCCGAAAACTGAAGTTCCAAACATAATCCCATAGCCTATGAAAAAAAAGACTAAAGATCCAATACAGAAATCCATCAAGTTCTTCATGATAATATTCCCTGCATTCTTACTTCTTGAAAGACCTAATTCCAACATTGAAAATCCTGCCTGCATAAAGAAGACAAGTACAGTACAGAGAAATAACCACATTATATTTATCTCTTCTGTCTTATCTGCAAGAACAACACTTCCCTCAACTACTGAATCTGAAATTTCATTTTCATAAGAAAAAAGGGAGAAACAACTAAAGACAATAAAAATTCCGATAAAAATTTTCTTTTTCACAAAAAACCTCCATTATTTTTACGATATACAAACATTAGCAATTAACGTGCCAAAACAAAAAAAACCCTGTAAATTATTACAGGGCAAATATATACGATAAAACAACGGATTTTCAAAGATTACATAGATGTATCTTTAAAAAAATAAACCTACAAAAATGTATTATTCCATAAAGTCGTTTTCAGGAGGTGCGGCATCATTTTCAGAAGGAGAAGCATCATCTTTTACCTCAGATTCACCTTCTTCAAGTCCAGATTCACCTTCTTCGTCAACAACCTCTTCTTTAGGCTTCAGCGACTCAAGATATGCAAGATACTCATCTTCGGATATAAGTAGACTTGCCTCTTTCAAAATTTCAGCAACCTCCTCTGAATATAAAAAATCCTCAGAATAGACAATCGAAGCAAACTTATTCTTATCACTAAAACCTTGCTCTATACACAATAAAAGACTCTCCTTCCCAGCGACAAGATCCTCATACCCAACCAACAATATATAACTCTTCAAAAACAGCAAATCAGGATTTTTCTCTTCCTTTTTCTTATCCAGCAAGAATTCAATCTGCGCAAGTGCATCCTGAAAAAGCTCAGCCTCAAACAATCTATCCAAATATTCCCTTCGAATAACAAGATCATCCGATTTTTTTTCCAAATAAACACTATAATATTTAAAAAACTCAAACCTATTTTCAAAATTCATCCCAGTTCTCGCCATAAATAACTGACCATTAACATCTTCAGGATAAAATTCAACATATGTCGTTAAAATTTCTAATGCCTCTTCATAGCGCTCAAGCTCATACATTATAAGCCCAGAATTAAACAGTGAGTTTTGACGTCGAGGATCTAAAATCAGAACCTGCTGATAAAAGACATAGGCCTCTTCTTTTTTGTTTTGGAGATATCGCAGATATCCATAGGTCTCAAGAACATCAGCATTATCAGGCGAGATAGACATCAACTTATTAAGATAGGTCTCAGCCTCATCAAACTTACTTTGAACCAACAAAACCCTAACTAAATTATAGATAGCAGCTAGATAATCATTATCTAAGGCTATAGCATCTTTATATGCCTCCTCTGCTCCCTTGTAATCTTTCTGTTTAAAATAAGAGTTACCTAAATTAAAATAAACAGCCGCAACATCTCTAACATTTCCGTCAAAACCGGCACAAGAATTAGCGAACATTACAAATAGAAGGGCAAAGAAAAACCCTGTTACAAAATTAGATCTTTTCATGGTTTAATTTTATAACAAGGTTAAATTTTAGTCTAGTATTTAAATCAATTCTGCCTTATCTGGTGCTAATATTTGAACAATACTCAGATATTTGTAAGCAGATCTCTTATCATCATCAAAGGTAATACGATAAACATACTCATCTTTCTTAAATTCGATAATATTAACCAACGTAACATGCATAGTCTGAATCTCATCGAAAGTGAAAGTCTCCTCAGAAAAATCATCATACAAGACAAATCTATCTGAATATGCTCTCAATTCTCCAATCTTGTATGGCTGAAGAATCTCCATTGGCTTTCCGCGCTGAACCCTAACAACGTCAGAGAAAATCTTCTCCTGCAAGAATTCATCTTTTTTACTAAGCACAAGCTTGCTAAAATTCGAACGTTGCCAATCTAACAACTCACTTACCCTAGCAGGAATCTTCGAATCATTCGGAACAAACTTTCCGGTACCATCCCAACTTGACTTGTAATCACATTTCTCACACCAGACATCATTACCCTCAGATTTCAGGGAAATAAAGCTTCCACACTTAGGACAAGTATACATCAACGCCTCGAAGTGTTCAGCTCCATTCTCTGACAAAGCAGGCAGCTTAGTATTATACTGATATTCATATTCACTATATCTAAATTTTTTATCAAAAATCTCAGACATCTGCTCAATCGATAAGGTTCTAACCTCTTCCTTAGTAAACATCATGTGATATTCAACACTAATATGGTATTTACGCCTAACCTTGCTCCACCTTGGCTTAGACAAATAGCCTCCACGAACATGAGCAAGAAGAACAGGGACATCCAACATCTTCATCAACTTAATTGTAGATGCAAGTACTGGATGGGTCTCACCATCCCAAGTCTGCCTACCTTCAGGGAAAAAAGAGACAATCTTCTTCCGTGAAATCAGATTTTTCATATCTCTTACTGCCTGCATATCCCTAGAATCCGCTTTAGTCTTAGGAATAACCCCAGCCTTTGACAACAACCATCTCACATAAGATTTTCTTAACAATGTCTTACTAGTTAAAAAGTGAATTCTATGCGGAATAAAAGTGTTTATGAAGACTGGATCAAAAAATGTTACATGATTTGCAATCACTAGATAAGGTGGTTTCATTCTTCGCGCAAGCTTCTTATTCTCAGCTTTAACCCTATACTTAGTCTTTAAAAGTGGAACTAAGGTAGCTTTTACTAGAATGTAAAAAAACAGACTGAATTTAATTTTTCTTTTTTTGTTATTTTCCATTACGAACTCCTCCAATAATTTAATTATGAAGATTTTTTAATGTAATGCACAATTTTTAAGATTAAAATAAGATTAAAAAATACACGAAAAGGGCTGCAACGTACAGCCCTTTTAAATTTACTTCATTTTTTTAGCTTCTTCTATTGTTTCAAGAATATACCAGTTTTCAGGGTAAATTTCCTTCGCTTTATAAAGCCAAAACAATGCCTGCTCTTTATCGCCTAGTCTTTGATAACAGATTCCCCGAGTCTTGTAAATATTATGAAGATCATCAAGCTCAATATTAGACATCTGCATAGCCTTATCCAGATATTCAAGAGCTTTATGAGGATCTCCTCCTACAATCTTTGGAGGAAAGGCAAATGAATAGGAATGAACTAACCAAGCCTTACCATTTGACGGATCCAACTTCACAGCATCCTCAGCAAGCTTTCTCATCTTCAAGCCAACCTTCAAGATATAATTACGATCCTTGTAGGCAACAAACTGACCATAAATATCAGTCTTAATCCTACAACCTTCGGACGTAACCTTGATAGCCAAAGACTTATCAATAAGCTCCATTGCCTTATCAAGCTCAACACCAGCTCTGTCAAGAATATTATTCATCCGGAAGAACCTTCCATAGAAAAATTGAGCCTGACCTAACCACAGATACTTATCAACCTCTGATAGCGATGCTGCTTCAATCTCTTGCACAACCTCATTGAATAACGGTTGAACAACCTCAATACCTTGTTCCTGAGCGTAAACAAGATCACGAAATTCAGCTAGAGTTTCAGAAAAACTCTCAGCCCCCATACTATCCTTATCATTCTGGGCCCATCCGTAAGATAGACATAGAAGGATGAGGACAGTAATAGTTAAAATTCTATTACCTCTCATGGTAACCTCCTGTAATTTATAAGATACGCCATAAATAAAATATAGTCAAATAAAAAAAGGCTTAAAATTAAATTATTAAAGGATTAAACTAAGATTAAAATAAATAGAACACAAAAAAAACACTAACAATCTGTTAGTGTTTATCATCTCCTAGGGGAATTGAACCCCTGTTGCCGGAATGAAAATCCGGAGTCCTAACCTCTAGACGAAGGAGACATTTGAGCCGCGAAGGATTCGAACCTTCGACCCACGCCTTAAAAGGGCGTTGCTCTACCGGCTGAGCTAGCGGCCCGTGAGCTAATCAACAAGCATTATTAGTTATCCTTGCTGACATGATTAAATTATCAAAAATCAAAATAAATGTCAATATCTTTTTAGAAAAAAATTTAAACAATACACTTATTTGACAATTTTAACATAATGGTGTCCATCATTATCGATTTCAAAGAGCCCCCTGTAACGAAGACCACGAACTAGAGGCTGAGCACAAATTGATTTAATATAATTATCAGAGACAACGACCCAATCACCAGATTTATCGAGACTTTTTTCTGCAATAAAATAAAGTTCCCTTAAGTTATTTCTCAACAAGTAATTATGATACGAAGATGATGACAACTCCCGCAGTTGCTGAGCTCGTTCATCGCGGATTCTCTCTGGGATAGGATTACGAGGATGCTCATCTACTGTGCCCTCTCGTGGTGAGAAAGGGAAGACATGAAGGTGGGCAAAATCCATTTTTTTCAAAGCTAAAAAAGTCTCTTCAAAATCTAGATCACTCTCTCCCTGATATCCTACAATTATGTCGGCAGCAAGAAAGGGGTCTCTCTTTATCTCCCTCAGCCGCTGTACAATCTCTGGGAGTACAGGAGCATCATACTTTCGCCCCATCTCAGAAAGAACCTTCGACGATGCAGATTGAACTGCTATGTGAAAATGAGGACAGAAGATGTCAGCCTCGAGGACCTTGTAGAGCTTATCACTGAACGAGTCAGGTTCGATAGATGAAAGCCTAATCTGCAAGTCGCTGTGGCAGTATTTATCAGCCATCATGGCAAGAAGATCTGCAAAGTCAACGCCCTGGAAGTTATATGCCGAGATATTGATACCGGTTAAGATTATCTCATGATAGCCTGCTTCGAGGACAGAATCGATTCGCTGCAATATGACAGAATAATCAAGACTTACTGAGCCTCCCCGCGCAAGCGGGATGCGGCAATAGTTGCAGCGGTTGTCGCATCCATCCTGGATCTTCAGGTAGGCTCTTGATGAATGACGCAAGTCATTCGTATCGAAGGCAAAGACATCACCGCACTGAGGGTTAGCTTTTTTTGAAAAAAAACCACTCACAATCTGATTTACATTCCCGCCAGAAAAACCATGAACTTGAAGATACTCTGCTAGCGCAGAGATCGTGCTTTTCTCTTCTTGGCTTACAACATGCACATTTTCGCCAAGTTTCTGAATCTCCTGCGGGTCTAGCTGTGCATAACAACCAGTTACAATGACTGCTGAAAATGGGTTATCCCGTGAAATTTTCCTAATAATACGTCTAGCCTTCTGCTCAGACTTGGAAGTAACTGTGCAAGTATTTACAATGTAAAGATCTGCACTCTCCTGCCAATCTGCGACAAAAAAACCCTGGTCTCTGAATCGAGAAACCAGGGCTTCGCTTTCGAACTTATTAAGCTTACAACCTAATGTATAACTTGCTATATTCAATTCTGAAGCTCCTGTTGTATCTGTTTTATTTTATCTCCTGCATACTTCTTCATTGAAGAATCGTTAGTTGCATTTAAGAGAGACTTATAATTTTCAAGTGCAACTGCCTTAAGACCGCGCTTATAATTTGTATCAGCAAGGCCACGAAGGGCAATACTATCATCAGAACGATAGTAGATAGCAGAAGAGTATGCAATTACAGCATTGTGAAGTTCACCTAAGGCTACATATGATTCTGCCATAATTCTATAGGCGTAACCAACTCTAAATCCTTCACTGTAATCGCTTATTCCATTTAAATAATCTTCTCCAACTTCAATACATCTCTTATAATTTCCAGTTCGCAAATAAGCCTCAGATGCTGTAGCTCTAACCCAATTTTTATATGCTGAAACTTGAAAATTTGAGTAGATCTTTTGTTTAGAAAAATCAACACTCATCATTTTATTATAATATTCAATAACAGTATTAAATCGACCATAGTATGATGCAGACCAGCAGATATATGGATAAGCAAGTGCATTTGCTTCATTATCTTTAATATCAGCAACACAGATATCAATAACCTCAAGCCTATTCTCTTTATTCTCAAATGGCACATCATACCTTGAATAATAATAATTATAATCCTTAGTCTGCGCAAAAGCTGCAAGGCTCAAGGTCAAAAATAGAATAACTAGACTACTTCTTTTCATTTCTCATTTCCTTTATCTCTTCTGGTTTCTTCATGATACATCGACCGTTGAAGATACTTCCACTGTCTTTCTTGATATCAGGACAGACTATGTCTCCTTCGACATATGACTTAGATAAAAGCTCAATCCTGCCACTGGCATAGATATCACCTTCGACCCGTCCCTTCAGCGAAACAAAACTTGCTCGAATATCACCCTTAATAACAGCATGCTCTCCAATATAGAGCGAACCTTCAGCATTTATATCGCCAATAAATTGGCCTTTTATGTAAAGAGAATCAGTAAAACTCAATTCTCCTGTAAATTCTATATCATCAGCTAACACAGTCTCAATATCAAACTCATCAACTGTTGTAAATCTTTTATCACGATAGTCAGACATTACAATAACTCCTTAATCTATGTTATCCACTGAGTCTGATACTGTCAAGTATTTTTGTAAAAAAAGAAAATCTAAAATTTATGGTGCTTTTGCTTTTTTTCCTAAATTAAAAAATTCCATATTCGAGTTAAATTCCTGTGCCTGCGATGATAATTCCTCAGTGGCAGAAGCAGCCTCCTCGACTAAAGAGGCGTTCTTCTGAGTGTTCTCATCTAAGTTGACTAAGGCCTTACTGATTTGATCTATGCTTGACAATTGCTCCTGAGAAGCTGTGGCAACCTCGCCGACAAGCGATACAACTTTTTTCGTAGAAACATTTATCTCTTGTAGAATCTCTTTTGCATTATTTGAAATCTCGACACCTTCTGATACTTTTGAATTACTATCACGAATTATCAAGGCTATCTGACTAGCTGCCTTGTCGGATCTTTTTGCAAGTTTTCTAACCTCTACAGCAACTACTGCAAAGCCTTTGCCATGTTCACCTGCCCTAGCCGCCTCAATTGATGCATTTAATGCTAAAAGATTTGTCTGAAAGGCAATGTTATTGATAACCTCTATAATTTCAGAGATTTGATTGCTTGATTCATTTATCTCATTCATGGCATCAGTGACGTTTTTCACAGCATCAGTCCCATTCGAGGTCTTCTCTGCTGCTTCTAGCGCTAACTTATTTGCAGCACTAGTGTTATCTGCGTTAGATTTAATTGAGGAGCTCATCTCTTCTATCGAGGCGGAAGTCTCTTCTAGCGATGCTGCCTGCTGTTCAGTACGCGTAGAAAGATTTTGATTGCCAGCAGAAAGTTGCTCACTAGCAGTTGCCATCTGTTGAGAACCTGTGAGAATGACACTGACAATCTCGGTTAGTTTGTGGATTAAATTATCAAACGAGAGAGCAAGACTGCCGATCTCATCACCACGGTCTAGGAGTTTTTGCTCAACCTCTAGATCAAGGTTACCTTTTGCAAGCTCCTGAGCAATCTCCACTCCTCGTGTTATCGGATTAGAGATTGATCGCGCAAAGAAAAAACCAGCGACTACAACTATGATTGCTACAAGAAAAAAGATTGTTAGTGCAATATTTCTGAGGATTGTCACACCAGCAAAGGCCTCTTTGGCCTCGACCTCAACAACTAATCCCATTGGAAGAGATCCAAAGAGCACAACTGAAAATTTTCCTAAAACTTTTTTCCCTAAATAATTAGAATAACTTGCATCATCATTAAAACTATAATCCTCGATATCAATCGGCTGCTTGAGAATTTCTGAAGCCTTAGTTGAAATCTGCTGCTTCAAGGCAGCATCCTCGCTAAACACTCCAAACATGGTGTTGGTCTGAAGAATTCCAGATGAACTTATCAAATAGGAGTCAGCTGACTTTCCAAGCTCTTGAATCCCAGAATGAACCATCGCATCGAGGACAGTATCTGAAGTAATAATATTTAGAGTACCGGTTATTGTGCCTGAAACACCGTTTAATAAGATAGGTTGAGAGACAGCCATGCAGTTCTGGTTGATTATATTTGAGTAAAAAAGCTCAGACCAGGTTGTCTTGCCCTTGATAGAACCCTGAAAATATGGTCGACCTGACAAATCGACACCAACAAGTGTCCCCGTAGTGTCGTAGACAATTACACCAGAAGTATCAGTGATGAAAACTTGCACATACTCATGCTTTTGCATCGCAACAGGTAATAGATCATTAAGAATTTTTACTCGCTCAAGCCAGACTGATGAAGAGAGATCCCAACCAGCTTCACGAAGTAGTCGCATACTCTGATAGACATCACGAGTAGTAGCAAGGACAACCGCATCAGCCTCACGCTTAACAAAAAATTCGCTTAAATCATTATATTTCAAAGTTTTGAACATGTCCATGGCTGAATAATACTCGTTGCGGATTTCAGCACGAGCAGAATAATAAGAGATCAGGGAGACTATCCCCATGGGAAGAAGCCCAACTAACAACATTAATGCAATAAGCTTTGCCTTAATTGACATCTTCTTGATACTTTTTTTTGTAAAAGACTTATTTGATTTGCCCACTTTAGCCTCCAATTTCAAAAAACATTTTGTAATTAATATAATTGTAGTGGACGTGGAGCGAAATTCAAAAATTTCACGAAATTTGTTTTTTTTACATAAAAAAAGGCTAAGACTTCCATTTATAAAGAAAGCCTTAGCCTCGGAATCTTATTTTTCAAGCAATTTTACTGGTCTACCCTCGATGTAGCCACGATACCCCTGCGGTTCCATCTGAAAGCGTGGAGCAATTGCTTCGTCCCACTGGAATCCGTAGATCTTCGGATCAAAATTCTCAAGACATCTCCACAGATCGATAATTGCCTCTTCGAACTCTTCGTCCTTAAACGGAGGCCCCTGAAAAATCATCATCTTGCATGGCTTCAAAGTAATAATTTCAAAACCAGCAGGCAGCTCTTTATCATAATCAAGGCCAACTTCAACTCCCTGAACGTAAGAAGAAGTACCAGACCTGCGCATATTAGCAGGTAGCCATAATCCCATCGGCTCATAGATTGCTTCCTTTATACTTACTAAAACTCCCCAGACATCGCAGCCAACCTCTTCACAATAGGTAAAATAATTATCCGCAGTAAGCCCTCGCTTCAGAATAAGCTTGCGTGCTGGCCTCTCAATTACCTGCGTGAAAATCGGTACGATATTTTTCCCATTAGAATTACTCAAATGATCACCTCTTAATTTATCCATAGATTGTTCTCCTCTCTGTTCTTTTCTGGAAATTGAAACTGGATATGGATAAAAAAGCTTGATTGCTGTCTTCTTACGCTTGTATTCGTGCGGGCTAAGTCCAAACTCTTTTGAAAAAGCCCGGGTAAAGCCTTCATGCGAATCAAAGACAAAATCGAAGGCAACATCTATCACTTTCTTATCTGAATCACGAAGAACTAATGCAGCTTCCGAGACTCTCAGCATCCGGATATACTCAAATGGCAGATGTCCTGTCAATTCTTTGAAAATTCTTGAACAATACCACTTTGAGTAGCCTGAGACCTCGGCAAGCTCATACAATCCTATCTGGCGTGAGAGATTTGCCTTGATAAAATCTTGCATACGCTGAACCGCATCAACTTTTTCCTTATCGCTCATTCCAACCTCCTGAATAAAAGATAATCTATAATCCGCAACCCTTCTTGACCTGAATTGCGATTTTCTTTTTTTTTTAAAAAAAAACTAATCAAACAGAGATAACTGCCTGCTTGCCGAAGAGACTAACTGACTGTTCATTAAAGTTGAGTAATTACTTGTGACTCCGTACTTTAGCTGTAACTGACTGACTAATTGATACAAGGATTTTTTATATGAAGAATCTGCACCCCAGCCGCTACCGTAGAGCTTGATAAATTCAGGATAGAGTTCGGGGAAATTCTCCTTTGCAAAATCCAGGAAAAAACCGCGGGTCTGACCTCTTAGGTAGAGCAGTCCAGGAAGCAGATAGTCAACCCCACTTTCACGAGCTAATTCAAAAATCGTATTTAAATTGGCTTTATTATCGGTCAAAAAAGGAATAATTGGCATCATGTGCAGTCCAACTGATGCCTTTGTCGCTGAAAAGGCCTTCAAGATTGAGAATCTTCTATTAAAATGAGCTCCATTAGGCTCAAGGAGAGATGATAATTTTTCATCAGTCGTAACAATTGTAGAAGCTACATTTATGTAGGTTATCTCTGCAAGTTCGGCGATGAGATCAAAGTCACGGAGGATCAGGTCGGATTTTGTGGAAATTATGCAGGGAGTCTTGTATTTTATCATCAAACGTAAGATTTCAGGCATCAGCTTGTACTCTGCCTCAAGTGGCTGATAACTATCTGTAACTCCACCGATATTGACAACCTCACGACGCCACGAAGGGCTTGAAAGCTGTCGTTCAAGAGTCTCAAGAATATTTGTCTTAACGTAAACAGTGCTGAAATAGCTGTCGTCGCCTAGATAATTGTGAGAATAAAGTGCGTAGCAATATTTACAACCATGCTCGCAGCCCCGATAGATATTCAAATCCCAGGAATATGGCATCTTTCGCCTGATGCGATTTAAGGCTGTCGTGCAGATAATCTCCTTTATAGTGGTCATTCTATCTCCTACTTTTGATTATACACGGGAAAGATCCTGAGTGATAGTAGGAAAAAAATGCCCTCAAACTAAAAATAATATTTTTGCCTTCCTCAAAAGTGAATTTTGATATAAAATATTTGAGGAGGATATTATGAAGAAATTTTGGCTTGCCTGCCTGATGGCGTGCGTTGTAACAGTTTCTGTAATTGCAGACGAGGATTTTGCAATGTTTATAGGAATCAAAGCTATGAAGTCCATGTTAACAGGCCAGGATATTCCAACACCGTTTATGAATATGGAAGAATATCAGGCTGATGCAGAAGATTTCAAAAAAGATGCAGTCTTATTTGCTGAAATAAAAAAACATGCTGAAGCTATCACAATGGAAACGCTTGATGAATATCTGAGAGAGGAAGAATCAGAAGAATTAAAGCAAATATATGAAGAATGGGATTTTAGCAAAGAATTTATAATTATGATGCTTAATACGAATATAGATGTTGTAGAGTATGTGTACAATAACAATAATGAAGATTCTGAAGATATGCAAGAATATGGTTTGCTCTCTACAATGGTTAATCCCAGCCTAGAGATCTGCTCTTTCTTCTACAGTCAATGTATTATAGAAGATTTAGATGGCATGAATCACTTAATGTTTTCTGCGATGAATTCCAACACTGAGATATTGGAATTTTTCCTGACGCAAGGATTTGATATAAATAGTTCAGATAAAGATGGCAATACTGCACTTTTCTATGCAGCTACGGTAAATGAGAATCCTGAAGCGACGAGAATGCTACTCGAACACGGAGCTTTCGTGAATGCGGTGAATGGCTACGGAAGAAATGCCTTTATTCTCACATGTGCAACTTCAACAAATACTAGAATCCTTGAATTGCTGATTGATTACGGGATTGATACAACTCATAAAGATAATGAAGGGAATGGAGCAAAAGATTATGCGGAAGTTATGGGCAATAGTGAGGTGCTAGAATTTCTAAAGGCGAAAAATTTGAAATAAATATTACAAAAAATATAATATGCTTGAAGCCAAAATCTGTGTATGGATTGATATATCTATCTTTCATAGCTCCTCCATTACAACTTGCTAGCTATAGCTTGAATCTCTTTGAGGCTCAGTCCACTTATATCAGAAATATCAGTTAAATCAAAACCTTTAGCCAGCATATTCAGAGCAGATTCAATTTGACCCTCTTTACGCCCCTCTTTTCTGCCAACCTCCCTGCCACGGGAGATTCCTTCGTCAAAGCCTTCTCTCTTACCATCGCCATACGAGGTGCTGACAACTGCATTAAGATC
>JAFGXN010000029.1 GCA_016936615.1 Spirochaetales bacterium
TCATTTCTAATTATAGAAGAAATTTCTTAATAAATAAAAAAATTGACTCTCTTTTATTTTCAAACTATTGTGAAATATAAAGATATGAAGGAAATAGTGAGATATATAACTTTTTTTCATAAATTATTTGGAGTAGAAGAGTTACTCTAATTCAGCCCCGCAGAATTTGCAATATACAGCGTCTTTCTCATGTCCATGAGATTGGCAAGCATTGCACATTCTGCTTCTCTTAGACTCTTTTATCGTCTCAGAGGTTATAATCCCAGTAGGAATTGCTATAATTCCATAACCAAGAATCATTACAAGTGAAGCAATTGCCTGACCAAGAACAGTTTTTGGAACAATATCTCCAAAGCCAACTGTAGTAAGGGTAATTACTGCCCAATAGACACCCCGAGGAATGCTTGAAAATCCAGAATCAGGCCCTTCAACAATATACATAACCGAACCTAAGACAACTACCAGAGTAAATACTACAAAAATAAAGACCAAAATCTTATAGCGACTTGCTCGCAATGCCCTAAGCAAAGAATCTGCCTCGCCAAGAAATCTCCCAAGTTTAAGAACCCTAAAGATTCTCAAAAGCCTGAAGATTCTCAGTACAGCAAGATACTTTGTACCAATAAAAAAGATAAACAACCAGGTAGGAATAATCGCAAGAAAATCAATGATTCCAAAAAAACTAAAGAGATATCGACTCTTTTTCTCAACGCAATAGATACGAAGCAAATATTCCAAAGTAAACATTATAGTAAAAAAATATTCGAAACCACGTATTACTGTAGAATATTTTAAGTTTATCGAGACAACACTCTCCAGCATGACAGTTAAGATGCTTAGAAAGATAGCAACAAACAATACAATGTCAAAGGCCTTTCCTGCCCTAGTATCAGACTCAAATATTATCTCATAAATTTTCTTTTTCATATAAAAAAACCTCATAACACTATACCTCACAATTCCCAAGAAATAAAGAATTTTACTTTTTTAATTAATAGACTATAATTTTTATAGAGGTCTATATGAAAAAACTAAAAAATCTTATTATGTTGCTGATATTTACCCTTGAAATTGCTAACCGTGAATTTGAAATTGAACTTGAAAGTCAATAATAAGACAAACCCTCAGGCACAAGCTTGAGGGTTTATAAAACACTACTCCAAACTAATCACAAAATTTAGTGATGTCTTATTTGGATTATATTTGTACTTTGACATTGGTGGTGGTCCACAAGATGCACCGCCTAATCCTAGATGTCCAGAATCAAGTCGCAATACAGGCTGCGCAAGATAAGTCAAATCTATCGGATGCTTTGAGACAGCCATGTCATATGCATCATAATGCAATATTGAAAAGTTAAAAGCCTCACGAGTTCTGAAAATAATTGCCTTGCCAGCTTTGTTGCTTACTCGAAGATATGAGACATCAGATCGGTTCCCATTCTCTTGTGGCTTGACATACGGCTCAAACATATCCGCAATTTCACGACTATATCTTCCAAAAGCACTTCCAGTCTTCCGGTCAACATAATTTTCCTCAGGACCACGACCAAACCACTCTACAGCAGTCAAATCCTCAGCCACATTCATCTTAATTCCAGTTCGTGGCAGATCAAATCCCGCAGAAATCTCAGCATCAAGATGGCAATCTATTGTTCCATTTTCCATGACATGCCAGATAATTCTCAAATCACTTGAAGCACTAGATCCAGACTTCTGACTGATAACAGAAGAAATGGTCGCTAAAGTGTCATCACTGAGAACAACCGATACCTTCGCATCAGAAATAGAAACATCATGAAGCTTTGAAATTTTCCAATTGAAAGAAGTCCAGCCATCATTTGAAATTGGTGCACGATATAAATCCCAAATCATAGAATTTTCTGCGACATAAATATCGCCACCCTTTTTAAGACTTGAAATGTATCCACTTCTCTTTGAAAAAGCAACTTCCACATCCCCTACTCGAACCACAACCGCATCACTATTATCTGCGACCTCAACCTTAGCATTAACGCCAGTGTTAACTGGAGCTAACTTACTTGCAGCAGATACAAGGAACTGGTCCCACGCAACAACGTGCCCCTTCGCGCCCCATGAGTTCGCCGCTTTAAGTGAGAAAATCGTCTTTACGTAATAATTTGACTCAGCCTTAAAATCATACGCATAATCTATTGCAATATTTTTGCTCTTCAGTGGTTCCAGCGTAAATCCATCGACCTTACCCTGCTTAACAACCTTTCCATCTTCCTCAAGAACCCAGCTAAAGTCAAACTCACTTAAATCTGTGAACAAGAATTTATTCTTTACAGTAAAATCATCAGAATCTTTGCTAACAGAGATATTCTGATAGACCTTCTTAACCTCAGCAATCTTTCCGCCAGTCTTTCTATCTGCATAGATCACACCATTAGCACAGAAATCACCAGAATTTGGAGTATCACCGAAATCCCCGCCATAAGCAAAAAAGGTATCTTTCATCTCAAAAGGTGCTACCTTAGCTAGACCATCATCACCATACTTAGCACGCAAGCCTTGATCGACCCAATCCCAGATACATCCACCAATAAGATTTTCATAACTTTCGATAACATCCCAGTACTCCTGCAAATTGCCGATAGCATTTCCCATCGCATGAGCATACTCGCACATGATAAAAGGCTTCTGATTTGTCTTACCAATATTCTCCATGTACTCAACAGTAGGATACATGCAACTATCAATATCGACAACCTCGTTATACCTCTCATAGTGGAAAGGTCTAGAATCATCAACAGCCTTCATAGCATCTACCATCTTGACAAAGGCATTTCCACTGCCAGACTCATTTCCTAGCGACCAGATAATAACAGATGGGTGATTCTTATCACGCTCAACCATTCTCACCCCACGCTCGACATGGGCAGCATCCCATGAAGCTCTGTGACCAAGAGAATCTATTCCGTAATGCATTCCATGACCTTCAACATTAGCCTCATCAATCAGGTAAATTCCATACTTATCACACAAATAATACCATAATGGATGATCAGGATAGTGACATGTCCTAACAGTATTTATATTATGCTGTTTCATAAGAAGAATTTCCTTCTCCATATCCTCATATGAGAGAGATCTACCCTTATCTGGATGAATTTCATGCCGATTAACACCCTTAACCTTGATCGGCTTATTATTCATAAGCAGAACCTTGCCATCAATCTTCATATTTGTAAAACCAGCCTGAATCTCAGTCCTCGAAGAGTTCTCGCCAGCGATATACTCAACTTTTAACTTATAAAGATTAGGATATTCCGCACTCCAAGGAGATGGACTCTTAACTTCAATCTTTTTCATATATGAAAAAACTGAATCAAACGCCGCAACATCTTCTTTTGACGAGAAAATAACGTTACCTGCTGCATCAGCAAGCTCCAACGCCACAGAACCGGCACCCGAAGTCGCTATAATCTTTTTCAAATCAACCTTAACATCAAGTGTTCCAACTGACAGATCATCGCTCAGACTTGATTTAACAAATACATCATCAACAAAGACCTTCGCAGTCTTGTAGAGATAGACATCACGGTAAATTCCAGAGATTCTCCAGAAATCCTGATCCTCAAGGTAACTTCCATCTGACCATCTATAGACCTCGACTGCAATCTTATTTTTACCTTCTGCAACAAAATTGGTAATGTCAAACTCAGCAGGCAACATACTTCCCTGACTATAACCAACTTTCTGCCCATTTACCCAGAGGTAAAACGCACTCTGAACACCTGCAAAATGGATAATAACCCTGCTATCTAACCAAGATTTATCAATTGCAACCTCTTTGACATAAGAACCTACCGGATTTGGAATCTGATTCTTTGTATAGCTAGATGGAGCTTTTTTCATAACAAAAGGAGGCATCTTAGCAAAAGGATATACCACGTTAGTGTAGATAGGAATCCCGTAACCCTTGACCTGCCAAGATGAAGGGACCTCAATACTATCCCAACCAGCAACCGAATAATCTGCCTTGTAGAAATCGACAGGTCTAAGCTCAGGCGACTTAACCCAGTTAAATTTCCACTCACCATTTAAATCTTTATAATTCTCTAGCTTATTATAAAATGGTGTAAAACTCTCTTTTTCCCCATAATAGAAAAAAGAACTTCTTCCCTCTTCCTTATTTATCTGGAAAATCCCCTGATTCTCCCACTCTGCCTTCTCTGTAAAAAGACCAGGAAATTTGCTTGTACACGAAACCGTGCTAATCACAAGCAAAACAAAAAATAAATTTAATTTTAACCTATTCAAAACTTCCTCCTATTTCAATAATAGTAATGCTATCACGAAATCAGAGAAAATCAAGAGTAAAAAGTATATAAAATTCTTTTTTTAAACGTTTTACATTTTTTAAAAAAGGCTTTACAATATAAAAAAATGGAGGTCGTATGATAAAAAAAACTTATCTAACACTACTACTAATTCTTGTACAATTCTCAACCTTTGCAGGAATAAATATTATTCCAGAACCTGTGAAGGTTGAAGAGGGAACAGGAATTTTTACACTAACTCAGGCAACCCCAATATTTGCTGCAGATGATGCAAAAGAGATTGGGCTATATTTGAGTGCTGAGTTGCAAGATGCTACTGGATTTAGACTTAACCCAACAACAAGCAAATCCACTGCTACAGGAATAACTCTAGAGATACTAGCAACACCTAATTCTGAAATAGGGGATCAAGGCTATCTACTTGAGTCAACGACAACAAAGATTGTAATTCAAGCCAACACTAAGCATGGATTATTCAACGGGGTTCAGACATTGTTACAATTGTTGCCACCAGAGATTGAGGCTAGTACTCAAGTCAAGGCAGATTGGATTGTTCCAGCTGTCAAGATTAGTGATTATCCCCGATTTGAGTGGCGAGGACTTATGCTTGATGTTAGCCGCCACTTTTTCACAGTAGAAGATGTAAAAAACTACATTGATGAGATGGCTCGCTACAAATTCAACAGATTTCACTGGCATTTGACTGATGATCAGGGCTGGAGAATCGAAATTAAAGGATTGCCAAAATTGACAGAAATCGGAGCGTGGAGAGTCCCACGACAGGGTGATTGGTGGTCATTTGATCCGCCACAAAAGGGCGAGGCTGCAACCTACGGGGGGTTCTACACTCAGGAAGAGGTCAAAGAGATTGTAAAATATGCGCAAGATAGATTTATAACAATCTTGCCTGAGGTTGATATCCCTGGCCACGCAATGGCAATGCTTGCAGCATATCCTGAATTAGCCTGCTTTAAGAAAGATTTCAAGGTGAATCCTGGAAGTAAATTTTTCTGCAAGATACAGAATACGCTCTGTGCTGGCAATCCAAAAACATTTGAGTACCTGAATATTGTTTTTTCAGAGATTGCAGATCTCTTTCCATCTGAATATATCCATATTGGTGGTGATGAGGTCTGCCGCAAGTGGTGGTTCTTCTGCACTAAATGCCAGAGCGTAAGAAGAAAGAACAAACTTAAAAATACAGAAGAGATTCAGAGCTACTTTATTACTGAAGTAGAGAAGATGTTAAATGCCAAAGGCAAAAGTATAATCGGCTGGGATGAGATTCTTGATGGCGGACTTGCGCCAAATGCGACTGTTATGAGCTGGCGAGGAACTGCTGGAGGAATCAAGGCAGCATCAATGGGGCACAAGGTAATTATGTCTCCGATGCCTTACTATTACCTTGACTTGTACCAGGGAGATCCACTATTTGAACCAGTTACCTATGCAATGGCTAGATTAACAGATACCTACAACTTCGAACCAGTACCTGCTGAGGTAGATGAGAAGTATGTAATGGGAATTCAAGGCTGTCTATGGACAGAATCTGTCTCTGAATACAGACATGCACAATATATGACATGGCCAAGAGCATTTGCAATTGCAGAGTCAAGCTGGACCCCTACTGCTAACAAAGATTGGACGAAATTCATAGCAAAGACAGAACACCACTTCAAAAGATTTGACCAACGAAAGATAAGATATGCCAGATCAATGTATGATCCAATTGTCAGCGTGATTAAGGAAGATGGTAAGCTTAAGATTAAAATGGAAACCGAGTTTGAGGGACTAACAATCCACTACACATTCCAGGGGGCTGAGCCAGATTTCTCATATCCAGTATATGATAAACCAGTAACGATACCACGAAATCCTAAACTCTTAAGAGTTGTTACATATAAAGAAGGCAAACAAGTAGGAAACTCAATGGTTCTGCCAATTGATCAACTTAAAGCGAGAGCTGGATTTTAATAATTTATAAAAGTCTGAATCACTTCTTAGATGGTTCAGACTTTTCAAGGAGAAAATATGTTAAAAAACATCCCTAGTATTATTTCACCAGAGTTGATGAAAACTCTAATGGAGATGGGACACGGTGACGAGATTGTAATCGCAGATGGGAACTTTCCTTCAGGCTCAAAGAGTAAAAAAGTAATCAGAGCTGATGGAATCGACGGACCAAGCCTACTGGAAGCTATACTAAAGTTCTTACCGCTTGACAGATATGTCAAGGAACAAGCATTTCTGATGGCTAAGGTCGACGGAGACAAAACTGAGACTCCAATCTGGGAAGTCTATATCGATTTAATGAAAAAAGGCGATCCAGACTTCAAAGAGGTTGGAATGCTTGACAAACCTGCGTTCTACAAAAGGGCTGAAGAGGCCTTTGCTGTAATTGCAACAAGCGAGAAAGCCTTGTACGCCAACCTAATTCTTAAAAAGGGTGTTGTATAATCTAATTAACAGGATACCGGGAGATAAAATTAAAATCCCGGTAGTCCCTTCCTTTTTTCTTCAGATAAGCAGGGATCGACTCCTGAAAATGCCAGAAATAATAATCATTTCCGTTCAAACCCTTCCAGTCGGGGAATGCTGAACGATTCTCTTCGTAGTAGCCGTGTAATGGAGAGATTGAGAAGATCTTCTCGACGGTGTGGAAAAATTCGTGTAGCAACAGATCTGGGCCGTTTATATTCATCCGCTCGGAAGTAACGTGTGCATAACCGCGAATTACAGATATACCACTCTCAGGCAGAATAAATCTACGTTGACCACCATTTGCCTGATTAAACTCCTTCGCACTCCAAATTAATACATAAGAATCGACACTAGCAATTGAACTAGCAAAGAAAGCCTGGTTCTCAGCAAGCAGAAAATCAAGATCAGGAATCCAGTACTTGCCACTCGGAGCAACCTTTTTCAAGACAAAATCAACCTCTTCGATTTTATAATCAATTGTAACCTGCCCATTTGTCCCAGATTCGATAAACCGCTTGACAAAGCCAGCAGATAAAGCAGTCATCTCCTTCTCAACATCAAGAACCTTACTAGAAATAACTTTTTTTCCAGCCTCATCAACCGCATCAGTCTCGGAGATAATCAAGATATCCATACGATAGCGCTGAATCGGTGTAATTTCACCAAGACGAGCCCTATTTATATAAACACGAGATAGAAGCTCATACTCCGAATAGAACCGCTTTTTCAAATCAGGATTGCGCACAGACAACTCCATCGCCATCTTTATTGTCTCAACAGCAAGTCCCCATTTTTCTCCAGTAAAAAATTCCATCGATAGCCAGTGCAGATTCCTCACATAGCTATTCAAAAACCCGTAGTCATCAGTCTCTGAGAAGATAGCCAGGCCAGCCTTTCCCACCTCATCAGCTGCAAGAAAATCCCTGAAATATGTCAAGGCGCCACAATAATTTGCATAAAGTGAGAGCAATTCTCGATTTTGCGACAATTCAGTTCTACTAGTTTCAGAGATATTGGCAATACCCAGCTCAAACCAGTATAAGGCCTTATCACGATTACCAAGGAATTTGTAAGAATTTCCACACTGAACATAGAGCCAGCCTCGACGGCGAAACCCTTTTTCATATCCGACAGCGAATGCCTCTACAGCTTTCTGATAATCTTTTAACGAAAAATAGTAGAACTGACCAAGCCGTGCAGAATAAAACCCATCATCCGAAGAGTCAGCCGCCAGCAGGTAATATTTTAGAGCATTCTCAAAATCTTTACTTTTATTATACCCATCAGCAAGCGACAGAAACTCCTTAGAATCAGCAAAAATAGCCCAGTTTAAAAGAAAAATTAAAACGACAAAAATTTTCTTTTTCATATAACCTCAATCTATAAATTTTAAATTATACTCCTGAAGCAGATAATCTCTCAAATTTTTCATAAAAAGCACCCCTGGATCCGCCATCGGACGTGGTTTGTAAAATGGATCTTCTGCCTTAAAGTAGAGAAAATGAGCCTTTTCCTTGTCTAGGTACTCGTGATGTCCAAACAAGAATCTAATTGTAGGATATTTTCCACCAAGGTATGAAATTATCCTTGCATTTGCCTCAACCTGCTGTGAAGTAAGCTCGTAATCAGCTACCCCAACATTCTCTATTGCAATCGATAGGTGGTTAAATCCTACAGTATGTCGACCAATCATATTCTCAGGAAGCATTGAATAGACAGAACCATCCTTGTCCACCAAAAAGTGAACACCAATATTTACTCGCCCAAAACCATTTATATCTGTCCTCTCAGCTGGGATAATATCATCACGATAGATAGCAAAAGATTCACCAAGCGACGAGACCCCTGTATAGTGAATAACAATCATTCGAGGAACTTCAATTAAATATGAGTTACGATTATAGTGACGGATACAATACTCCCTAGTCAACTCTTTTCGCCGACTAGAAATCTCAACAACTTGAGAGACAACTGGAAACCCAAACTCAAGAAGAACAGGCTCTACAGGCTCTGAAGGTTTAGAAGGCTCGACCTCTTCTGAAAAAGTTGTCTCTTCATAAAAACTGTTATTGATAGCCTCAGTGTTAACTGACTTGCAAGTGAGAACTAAAATTAAAAAAAACAAAAATAAATGATACTTTTTCATAAACCCTCGAGATAATACAAATATAGTAAATTATCGGCATATTTCAAGATTTTATGAAAAAATAAATTTATCCGCCAGAATCATCTAGCGGATAAACAGACTAATTTGATTAGGGTTTTACAAAAGTCAAAGGAAACTCAGCCATATCCTTTATATCCTGATCCCTAAAATGAAGATTCCAACCAGCTTGTTTCCAAGCCTTAACAACATTTGAAAATAATTCAAAATTCTCTTCTACAGAATATTCCCTAAAACTATTTATCTCATCCTCATCTTGGTTCAGGCGTGTAAACAAAATAGGCTGATCCGCATCAAATTTTAAATTACTAAAATTAATAGTTCGCCTGTTTGGTCGGGATTTAGTTTTAATATGTATCATCAAATTTTCAATATCATAGACAATCCTCCAGACTGTTACGTCTTGCGATATCTTATCTAGGATAGAAAAAGAATAATCAGAGATATTTGCTTCTTCAGGATTGTAGTTTTTAATCATAGAAGCAGCAACTCTAAAACGGCTTTTAGAACTCGAGTTATCATAAATTTTTAAACATCCTCCAAATCCCTGATAATTCTTTAAATTCTTTCGAGACCAATTGTAACGATTATTTGTTAAAACCTGAACACCATTACTTGGAATAATGTTATAAACCATTTTACCATCTACGCAATCAATAGTTAGTGCATTTCCATTCCTATCTCCAACAAAATAGTGAGATGCTCCGACAAAACTTCTTATCCTTATAATAGCCTCTGTCTCAATAACTTCCTCTACAGTTGCACAATTATCCAAGATAAACTGAATCCATTGAATTTCACCAATCTCAGGTCTCTCATCAGGGGATGGATACTCTGTTCCAGAAAGAGACGATTCTTCAACAACTAAGCCAACTTCATTCATGCCACCAGAACAAAAACCAACACCATTTGGATTAAAGGTAACACTACCATATTTTGAAACCCAAAAGAACGGATTATTACTTTTTGAGGAAATATATGAACTTTTCCTAATTCCTCTTCGATTTATCGTGAGGAAAGCATCCTCACACATCCAGTCCAAAGTTTTTCCAATACACATAGCTCCATTATTCTGAATCATAAATGCAGAACATGGAAAAACCTCATTAATAACCAAAAACCAGATAAATAATAGTATAACTTTTTTCATTTTACCTCCATTCAAGTATTATAAATCGATTATTTCTCTAAATAAAGATTTTTTTTATAATATACGTAAAAAAAAGCCTTTTTTCATATTGTATATCAAAACTTTTAAAATAAAGCAAGAAGCTATTATTGTATTAAATAAACTCCAACACCATATTTCTATCAAAAAAGTCCCGAAATTAGCTAGAAGATTGTAATCACTATAATCGTGAAATATAGAATAACTCATGGAATCGATCAAGTAAATTTTCATTGCAAAATGACATAACAAATAGGCCTACATATGAAAAATCCGCCAGAATCATCTGGCGGATAAATTTTTTATAACTCTATTTCATAAATTCCAGGCTTATCAAATTGCAAGAATTCAACTGTTCCAGCCTCACCGTCAAAGAGTTGCACTGAATCAGGCGAAATTATCTGAATTTCTGCATATTTCCTGCCATCTTCAGCAAAAAACCTGAGTACCTGACTTGTAGGATTATCTGCCATTACAGCGGAATTCCCTGATGCATAAATATTACAAATCTGCCCGAATGGAATTGAGATCTCGAATTCTGACTGACCTAACTGAAAAATACCAGTTGAATTAGAATTAGGCGACTGCCAGTTCGTATTCAAAAGATAAATTGTCCGCATCGATTCAGAATCATACACACTGAAATTCAATTTTTTCCCTGGAATAATCCAGCCGGAATCTCTCTGTCTAGCCATAGAATCTTGCGCTAAGGCAATTATGTCAGCTTTATATTGTGAAAAAATTTCAATATTCGACGGATAGACCTTATTTGCGTAGAATATAACTTTGCCCTTGCCAACAGTTAGCTCACGTCTGCCCTCAGCAGAAAGATAATCATCTCCGAGCAATTTCTTCAATACAGCAGAATCAGCTGGAATAATCTCATCATTTGGAATTCCATTTGTGTTCAGGTGGGCTGCACTCAACAGAAGATTGCCGCCAGCAGAGACATACTCCAGAATCTGCTGGAAATCCTGCGCCGCAAAGCTGTTCCATCCAAGAAAGATAAGATTTTCATAACCTTGCAAAACTTTCAATGGTGCCTCAATTGGCAACAAATCACATGCACCAAACGGAGTTGTAGTAAACCAGCCAATTGCAGGAGTATAATTTACAACACTCTCTGGATAGAAGATATTCAACAAATCAAACGAACGTTCAGCATCGCCAAATCTCCACTGATTCCCTGCATTACTCCAGATGCTTGACCTATCAAAACATTTCCAGCCGTCATTACGGCCCTGAACAAATGCTGTAGTGATAACCTGCTTACCCTGCCTGCTGTTTGTATGGATATAATCCATCATTTTTTTCTGAGCTGAAATATGCTCCTGACCTGATTTAGAGAATCTGTCGTTTACATACTCATCAAGCCACAATGCCTCTTCAGTATTTATATGAGAAGAACCGTTAATATATGCGGTTGCAAGAGAAAGGAAGAACCTCCTGCTATGAGCCGGATCCTTATAGCCTCCACCACCCCACTGCATTGCATGAAGAGTTCCATAATCTGACTTGCCGTAGGCCTTTGAAGCACCACGGAGTGAAGCTAAAATTATATCCTCAGGACCATACATCTGCTCAGCCCCAAGCCAAGAATAACCAGCCTGATACAAGTAGCGAAACATAGTCGATGGACCAGTATGGCGTGAACTATCACCACGAGCCTGGGCAAAATTGCTCACAATCCGGGCAGCTCCCTCTTCCATTGTCTTAACTTCATACGGATTATAATGGATAAAAGTCCCATTTTCAGAGTAGATTGGTCTTTTCTTGGCAAAAATTCCACCGTAAGGTCGATTTCGTGCTGCAATATCACTGAAAAGCCCTAAATACTTGAAATGTCCCCAATAATAGAAGCCACCATCATTCTCATGAGCCTGTTTGCCTTTGAAAAATTGCGAATCAAGCTGTGCTGCTGATGGGTTAAGCGAATGTCCGGCAAGGGTTCGCCCCTCTGCCTGCCACGCATACGGCATCTTCATAGCCTGCAAGACAGACAAATACTTCTGCAGAGAATCCCCCTCAGGTCCACGAGAACCACTCCACTGATAGGATGGTCTAAAATGGCAAAAATTAGCAATATCCTCACTGAAGAACCATCTAAAATAGTTCAGATACTCCTTCCGGTTCATATCAAGATAGACCTCATCACCAGTTGAGAGATAGACAGAGTCGGACAACTTTTTTATTATAAAAAAATCATCAAACTGCTGAACAAAGTTCTCACCAGCGACACGTATCCATGGCGCAGAGTCAAATTCATCTACAGCACTGAAGGTTAGCACGTGGAAGCCAGCCTTCGCTAGAGTCAACGCACTTGATTGCGGCTTGATGGAATCAGATGTCTCAACAGAAATTGCAAGATTGTCTTTGCGAGTCTCGAGCAAGAGATTAAATTCGCTGCCCGCAGAGACAAATCGTGGGCGGCTTATGATTTCGAGAGACTCTGCCGGGACGCTGAGGAGCTGGGCAGATTGGATCTGGTAGGGAAATGTCTTTCGAAGCGAGGAATCCTCAAGCCGGAGGGTGATTCTATCGCCTTTGCTGATTGAACAGTCTAGCGGGATGAAGAAATCAGCCACATTTGAGGCTCTATCAAAGATTTTTCCTGAAAAGACCTGCTCACCATTTATAAAAACTGTCCACTCAGGCCAGCACTTAGAGACAAGGTTCTGACCGACCCAGTAGTTCATATCATTGTCGCGCTTAGCATGTGGAACAAACGGCATAGAGTGTCTTCCCTCAGAATACTCCACCGACACCCCTTCCATCCACGCTGCGCCAGTAAAATTTCTGCCACCAGCAACAAACAGCAATGTAACCGCCCCCTCAGGCAGCTGCAAATCAAATGAGTAATCTCTAAACTCAGCGCTGCCTGACTCCACCGGCAGATTAATCTCAAAATCCGCAGCATCAAATACATCGTTGGCGTTGCGTCCAGCCTTCTTCAGATAACCCTCAATCTTAACCCCGAAGAACCCATCCTCTGCGACAAGAAGATTATCAGTTTTTACAGAAAAAGAGACTTTCACCTTGCTGTTACTCAAAGCCTCCGAAGTGAACCGGTTATAAGCCAGCCGCTCCGAATAATCGCCAGGCTCACAGATAAACCCAAGCGAGTAATCCTGCTTGAAAACTACAGAATCCGACAAGTAATCGTCGATAAGATACTCAAACTCACGGAATATTGTCTCGCCTCGCGCAGTAAATGGCGCAGGATAAACCGACTTACCGACAATTCGAAGCGAAGTCTCAACCTTAGAGCCTAGATCCTGTGTCGCAACAAAATCGACACACTGTCCAGGCTTAAGAAGTTTTTTCCCAGAACTTAAAATGTACTGAGATTCATATGTCTGAAACGACATACAAGAAATAAATATAGTGCATATTAGCACGTGCAAAACGTTACGCATATTTCCCCCGAAAAATATATTTTTTATATCTCATAATACCACTTTTGAAGGAGAAAACAAGGAATTTTAATCAGACTAAAATGAGAAAAAAATTAAAGATTCTTCATTTTGCTTGCTACATTCAGGGAGAATTTATCGTGCTACAAAATTACTATATACAACCCGCCAATCACGTTGTAGCCTAACGCAGGCGGCATATTGTCTTTATTAAAAAACTCCACTGGGGTTTCAAGAATAAAGGCATCTGAAGCAAATGACATGCCAAGACCAATTCTATCAGTAATCATTCCCCAGAATCTAACTGCTATATTGGCTGTATATTTAAAATATGAATACTCATGACCAAACGGATAATACTGAGTACCAAACTGATCTTCTGGATCTGTCCACTCCCGCTCAGGCGAACCGAAGATACCAGAATCATGAGTCATATTGCCCCCAAGGGAGAGCCCAACCGGGTTTAAATCAAAAGTCGCAAAAATCTTTCCTTTTAGTTCATTTTTTTCGTACGCCGACATTGGATCTGTCATGTAGACGCCAAAGCACAATGGAGATAAATTAAGCCCGAGGACATTCATTGCCCCGGCAAGGCTCCAAGTTGCACCATAATCCAGACCGATTGACGGCTTGTAGAAAAACCTGCTGTTATCAAAGTTCAGAATAAAATGATATGTAAAAGAGGCTGATAACTCCTTTCTAGACCCCTGGGTATGCTGAATCTCTGCATACGGCATCCAGGTTGTCTCAGGACTAAGCCCAATATTTTCCCATCCAAGTGAAAAGTCAACCGCATGTGCGAAGTCTAGGCTGTAGATATAAAAACTTTGAAGTAAAATAAAAATTAAAAAATAGATCTTTTTCATATAAAATTCCTAAATTAATTATAGCAACAGAACCACATCAAACAAAATAATTCTATCATGGATACCATAAAAATTGCATTATCTACCTGAACTAAACACCCCTGAAGATGGTTCAGAACCCATAACAAACTCAAGAATTCCACCTTCAAGAATCTGCTGATGAGAAATAAATGGAGTAGTAATATCTTTTCCATTTAATTTAAGCTGCTGAATATAGCAGTTATCCTCAGAATTATTCAAAGCGACTATAGTCAATTTTTTCCCATTGGAAAGGTTAATAACAACTTCATCAAAAATTGGCGAACCTATTGCATACATCGTCGTTCCTGGCGAGACTGGATAAAATCCCAAGGCTGAAAATACATACCAGGCTGACATCTGACCGCAATCCTCATTCCCCATGTAACCGACTGGCTGATCAGAATAAAGCTCAGTCATGACTTTTCTTACCATATCCTGAGTTTTCCAGGGCGAAGATGAATAATTATAGAGGTACGGATAGTGATGGCCTGGCTCATTATCATGGCGGAAATGGAACTCATTAAAATTCTGATCTAAAAGCTGTTCATATTTATCAGCGCCGAGCAAATCAACAAGTCCGAGAATGTCATGCATCGGTCCGAACTGGTATGTCCACTTAGACCCCTCAGTAAATGCAAAAGGAGCAAGAGGAGTCCACATGCCGCAGCTGTTGCGCGGAGTAACAAATCCTTTGCGGTAAACATTCTTGTAATTTTTACTTCTTTTGAAAAAATATTCTGCGTCCTCAGGGAACCCTGCAGCATCTGCTATCACTGATACGCAGAAGTCGCCATATGAGAATTCTATTGTACGAGAGACAGATTCAAATGTCTTGTTGCAAGGAACATAACCTAACTTCATATACCAGTAGAGTCCTCCGCGTGTCTCTGGATAATCGCCATTCTGACCGCGATCTACCCACTTCTTAAACTTATCTCGCTTCTGCGCAACAGTAGCCCCTTTTTTGACTGCCTCATATGCTAAATTTATATCAAAATTCCTGATACCTTTAACCCAGGCATCTGCGATAACAGAGTCAGCATGAGAACCAATCATAATACCTGTATATCCAGGATTAGGCCACTTCGGAAGCCATCCGCCCTGCTGGTACATCTGTAAAAGAGAGGTAATCATATCCCCGACACGCTCAGGTGCAGTAAAAACTAAAAGAGGATGCTGAGCACGGAAAGTATCCCACAGAGAATAATCATTGTATGCAACCCCATCATGAATTGAGTCATCGAAAGCAGAATAATATCTTCCCTGCTCAGAAAATATTCTCGGATACAACCCAGTATGATAGAGACCTGTATAGAAAATTCTTTTTCGAACCTCATCATTGTCATTTACTACAAAAGTTGAAAGATATTTATTCCATTTTTCTCTGGACTGGGAAACAACATCGTCAATTGATGATGTGCCGATCTCAGCCTCAAGATTGGATGCAGCCTGCTCAAGGCTGATAAGCGAAGCACCTGCAGCAGCAGTAACGCGAAGGCTATCAGAAGCCTTGAACCGGATAAAAGCCCCGCAGATATCCCCCTGAGTCTCAGTGGAATTTTCAGACAGATTATTTCCATTGTAAACTCCCCACGACTCAAACGGCTGATCAAA
The DNA here is from genome assembly GCA_016936615.1 of Spirochaetales bacterium. Taxonomy (GTDB): domain Bacteria; phylum Spirochaetota; class Spirochaetia; order JAFGXN01; family JAFGXN01; genus JAFGXN01. Next base: position 16,034 of record JAFGXN010000029.1, read on the forward strand.
TCTGATAACAAACCAGCCTTTAAAATTGGTAAGAGCTGGTCCAAGATGAGCAGAGTGTCTATCACTGTTATATCCCCGTATCTCCCGACGCGCTGGATCTATCTGTATCCACCCGGAAAAGACCTGCCGGCTGGTATTAGGAAAATTCGAAGTTCCATAACTTGCATCGACAACAATGAAAGGAGAATTGCAGTCCGAATAATCAAACTGAAGAACTCCAGAATGTTCAGACGCAGCAAGTCTTGCCTTAATCCTGCCACTACCGGCAGGAAGAGAAATCCTATACTCTGCCGGTGAAAAAACCTCATCTTCATGAGAATATGACAATCCCCTCTTCGCAAAATCATGAACAACATTTCCGTTCCCCGGCATCATAGAAAACTGCCCGTAATCACCCATCCAGATAGCTGGCTGCCGAGTCGCAATAAACCCAATAATTCTCGAATCTGAGAACTCATAAGGCATACTAGAAATATAATTTAATCGCGTCATAGGAGTCCATTGCTGCATACCGAATGGCGGTGTAACACCGGGAATCATTCCGCCGTACTCCGCAACACTTCCAGGAGAGACCCTGAAATATTTAAGCTGAGAAA
>JAFGXN010000030.1 GCA_016936615.1 Spirochaetales bacterium
AAACAATCGAAGGTGAAGATCCTCCACGTCGAAGAGTGGCTTGCACGGATGCTTTGACATTTTCGAGATTTCATGATATTTTTATAAAAAATTATAAGGGGATTAAATATGAAAAAATCATTTGCACTCTGCATCATTGTTTGCTCGATGATGTCATGCATTACAGGAAGAAAAGCAGAGGCTCCAAATAGCAATAGGATCTCGACTGAAAATGGTTATATAGCCATCTATTTATCTGAATATGATGCACAGGCTGTGAGATTAAGTACAATAGAAAAGAATTTTGTTAGAAACAATTTTTTAGGTAAAAAACCGTTCTCAAATGAAGAGGACTATTTTCTCATAAACATGCCTATAGGTGATCATTACTTTGCAACATTCCTAAACAGTGAATATGTAAGTGAAAACTATAGTGAAACACACTTTTTCGCCCCTCCAATCTTCGATACAAAATTAAAAATTTCTGTCAAACCTGGAACAATAACATATATTGGGGATTTTATAATAGAAGTTGATAAATACCAAGAACGAGGAAATCAAACAACACGTAGCTACAGCTACAACCTAGAAAATGCAACAGAAGGTTTAAAAGAAAGATATGGAAATATCATCAACAACTTCAAAATTGAAGGGCACTTCGATGAAGCGACAGTAAAATTGTTTATAGAGGAGGATTCTGAATGAAAAAAAGAGCAATTATATTACTCCTTACAATCATCTTCGCATCCTGTGTTTCTCCTAAAAAGGCAAGACAGCAAGCCCCTAATATCGGAATCAATGATAAAAAGGGCTATGTCGCAGTAGGAATTGGTAATGGGATAAGAATAACCTTGGTAGATAATACCAATAAAATTTTCTACTTAGATCCTACATATAGCATCTTTACATTAACTGTTCCAGCTTCATACTTCATCTACCATCTCCCCGAGGGCGAATACACTCTGACAGATACTGAAACCCGAGTCAACATACCAGGTACATGGGGATGGGAAGATTATTCATTAGAGTTCAACTTTGACAACTCAGTTCCAATCAGAATAGAACAGGGCACCATAACCTATATTGGAGAATTTACAATAGATTACTCAGAATCAGAATTTTCAGATGAAGAACTAACCCCTAACTACCTATACGATGTTAGGCTCGGCTGGGAGAAGGTCTACAGGATCTGGGGTAATGCAATGATGAAACACGAATTTCGAGGATATCTCGACTAGAACCAAGCTCTGCAGATTGCAGGGCTTTTTTTTATACGAAAAAAGCTACGATGTCTATCAAGACACCGTAGCTAGCTTGCTTTCTCAACTTAACTATTCTGCTATGCGAAAATGATAATTCTTCTCATCATCGCCAGTATCCATGATCTCTGGCGAGGTTCCTGTGGGCTTTTCTTTGAAGAAGTCATATGCATCTAGATCCTCTGATAAATAATATTTTAACCAAGCACTGATAATATCTGTCTCAAAGGCAGGGACTTTTGCTCCTGTCTGACTACTCCAATACTGATGAGACTGACCTTTCAGGCTGACAAATAATCTATCGACACTTGATGGGGTATTCTGATAAAAATAATTATACGCATTCTTTGAGGTTGCCACACCATCTGAATCTCCAGCAAATACAAATGTCGCAGCTTTTATCCCAGAGAGTTGGGGAGGAGATACAGTTGTCAAGAAATTCCAGAAGGGGGCTAGTCCTATAGCTGTGTAAATCTCATCGCCGAGGTCATGTGCTGCAGTCAAGCAGCCACCCCCACCCATTGAGTAGCCCATCACACCATAGCGTCCAACTTTTTCATAAATTGGACTTCCATCCCGATCTCTTTCTCCTTTTATCAATTCTACTCCGCTCAAATGTGCTGTATGATATCCATCTATCGACAAATTGTCTGATGCACTAACTGTAACAACAATAAATCCATCCTCAGCCAACGGCTCAGCTAGCCAATAAAGGTGTTCTTTCACATTTGTAAACCCACCAGTCAATGTTGTTGTTCCAACATTCTCTAACTCTCCAATATTTGAAGGAAGGAAGACCCTCGCTGACGAGAAATCCAACTCAGAATAGAAGGCTTCTTTTGCAATATCATACCACGGGAGAATTGTTAGCGAAGCCTGTCCGTGAACATTCTCAAATTTTGCGACAATTTCAACTGTTCCACCGCCAGCACCAGTCGCAGTTCCATCCTCACTGACTTGAACAAGGCTCTCCTTGCTAGAACTCCACGAAGCATCGACAGCTTCAACTTTGCCACTCTTGTATGTAGCTGTTGCAGCAAATTGCCGAATATCCCCAGAGTTCATCGTGAAGTTCGAGGGGCTTACAGCCAAAGAGAGAGGAGGATCTAATACTGATAATATAATTTTATTTGAATCTAACCCATCAAGAGTTGCATGGATTTCAGCTTCACCTTCGGCAAGGCCAGAAGCTACACCTGACAATTCAACACTGACAATCTCACTATTGCTAGAAATCCACTCGACACTATTAGTGACATCTACTGGAATTAACTGGGAATTTATATAGGTAGCCCACGCTGTGAACTGTGCTGAATCATAAATCTCAATCGATCCATCATCAAGCGAGTCATCTCTCAAGATAAATAGGCTCAAAAGAGTACTTGCAGTCACTCTTAACGATGCACTACCCTCGACCACCCCTATCCTAGCAAAAACTTCGACAATCCCCTCGACACTGTTGCTCGTAACAAGCCCAGTAGCATCTACGCTTGCCACTGATAAATTTGAAATATCCCAATCCACTTCGAGAGTCGTAAAATTCTCGCCATTTGCCAGCGTAACTTTTGCCTCAAACTGCTGTTGAGAATCAACAAGTAGATACCACTGATCAGGCAAAACCTCTATTGAACGAACAGGATTTTTCACATTGAAGACTTTTGAGACCTTTAGACCACTTATTGTATTGTGATAAGCTGTTACAGTAACCTCTCCTGGAGAAATTGCAGTCACTTTCCGATTCTCATCAACAGAAATCACGCCACCAGAAGAGACAACAAGAGTAACATCTGCAGAAAGATCTAGAACTTGCCCATCCTTAAACACACCATTAACCTTGAAAAAAAACTGATCATCATCGAAATCCATTTCAAACAGCTCAGGTGCAAATTCCAAGGCTACTAAAGGATTAAAGATTGTGACTTCAATCTCTACATGTTGATCACCAAGACTACCAGATAGTATAACCTTTTTTTCACCTTCCGAAACACCCATAGCTGTAAAGAGAACATAGGTTCCAGAAGAATCCTTGACAATATCAATTGTTCCAAACTGATTATCATCCCATTTCACATCAGCTGTAACATTTAATCTCTCACCAGCTTCATTAGATTGCCAAACCACTAATTCCTTCGAATCATTGACAGCGAGACGGAGGTTCTCCGCAGCAACCCCACTACGCTCAACTAGATTCAGATGTGTAGGTCCCTCAACAGGCTCAATCTCAGGATCACAGCTAAAGAAGAAGCCTAAAAGCACACTGAACCCGAGTAGAACAAAAGCTCTACCCAATTTTAATTTTTTACTTTCCATAATTATCTCCCTATAGATAAAAAGCAAGCTAAATCAAGTTTAAATGAGAATGTCAATTTCTGTCAAATTTTTTAAAGACCAATACGCAAAATAATAATAAAAAAATTTGCATTTAACCAATTTATGTGTTAAAAATAATAAGTAAACGATATCTTTGCTATTTTCATCATTTAAAATATAGATTTCACAACAAGTTCAATAGCAATGTTAAGATAGGAATAAAAATGTTAAACAACAATAAGAACACGCAGATATTAATTATTGATGACCAAACTACCGCAATTTATGCGTTAAAAAAAATATTAGATGACGAATACTCTGTAGCCTACGAAACTGAAGCATCGAAAACTTTAGAAAGATTGAGCAATGGACTAAATCCAGACTTAATAATACTCGACATTAACATGCCAGACATTGATGGTTTCGAAGTATATAAATGTTTAAAGGCGAGAGAAGATACCGCAAATATCCCTGTAATTTTTATCTCAGGATATGATGCAACTAGCAACGAACTTGAATCTCTAAATTTAGGTGCATACGACTATATCAGAAAGCCTTTTCATCCCGGTATAACAAAAGCAAGAATAAAACAGGTAATTGAGAAGCAGAGCAGATATCACAAAATTAGACAAGAAAGAGACAAAATTGAAAAAGAACTACACATGAAAAAAGTAGGTCTCTTTAAAGCACAGAAGATACAGCGTGAACTAAATACTGAAACCCTTCCTTTTTTTGAAAACTACGCAGTCAAATCACTATTCTTGCCAAGCCAAGAGATTGGAGGAGATTTTATAAGTATAAATCACAAAAACGAGCTAATAACTTTTGTACTAGGAGATTGTGAAGGACACGGAATTGAAGCTGCCATAGATAGTGTTCTAGCAAAGACTATTTGCGACTACCACATAGATCTTCTACTAGAATTAAAACCAGAAAAATTTCTTGAAAAAGTAAACATCAAGATTATTGAATACTTAAAAGAAGAACGGTTTTTAACAATTTTCACAGGAGTCCTTAATACCATTACAGGAGAATTTATATATGCAAATGGAAACGCAGAAATACCATGTCTCATAAGAGACAAAAAAACAATATTCCTAGAGAACCCCTTCGGAATGTTTATAGGATACGACATAAGTAACCTCAACCTGAAATTCGAACAAAAAAAGGTAGTACTCAAAGAAAATGATATCCTTTTTTTCTATTCTGATGCTCTGCGTGAATTAAAAATAGGAAACAGCTATCTCGGACTAAAGGGAGTAGAAGAAATTACATCAAAATTCGGAAACGGACTAAATAAAGATATAGAATTAGTCTGCGATGAAATCAAAAAAATTAAAAAACTCCCATTAGATGATGACTTAAGTATTATTGCATGCGAATTTTCTCTACCATACCGATCACAGGAAACTCTTAAAGAAATTGCAGATTACAACTCCTACTCTTCTGAGCTTACTGAAGTTCTTCTGAGAAAAAACTTTTCAAAAGATGATATATCTAAAATACTAATAGCTTTCCTAGAAATGTTTGTAAATGCTGTAAAGCATGGGAATAAAGAACATGAGGATCTGTTTGTTGAGGTATCAACCAAGATAAACTATGAAAAAATTGAAATCACCATCAAAGACTCAGGAAAAGGATTTGATCCAAAAAAAGTTCCAGATCCTACAGACATTGAAGAATTGTTGACCATGATAGAAAATGGAGAAGTTGAAAAGTATACTCACGGCAGAGGCATCTGGATAGCAAAGAAGCTTATGGACGAGGTAACATATAACGAATGTGGGAATTCTGTAAAAATCACAAAATACTCTTCGAATATATCAATTAGCTTTATGATTTAATAGATAAGCTTTATTTCTCCAACTCCTTTAAACAAATTATTTGCCATACATTTTTTTATCATCTATAGTTATTAATGTTAAATTATTATTTTATTGGAGAAAAAATGCCTTCTGGGAAAAAGATGAAAGCTGGTAGAATTCTAATTGTAGATGATCAGGTCACGATAATTCATGTTTTATCAAAGCTGTTAACCGAAGACTACCATATTATAGCAACGACAAAAGCGACTGAAACATTCAATATTGTTGAGAAGAATGAACTTCCAGATTTAGTAATCCTAGACATTAATATGCCAGAAATTAGTGGATTTGAGCTTTGCCAACAGCTGAAATCGAACAGCCTTACAAAAGATATCCCAATAATTTTCATATCTGCGTGCGACTCCATCGACGAGGAATTGAAAGGATTTGAGATTGGAGCATCTGATTATATCAAGAAACCATTTCAACCTGTTATTGTAAAGGCACGAGTTCGAGAAATAATGGAGACCCAGCTAGCAAGAAAAAAGCTAAAAGAGAGCAACAACCTTATTCAAAAAGAACTTGCAGAAAAAAGGGAAAACCTAGCTAAAGCTCAAAAGATTCAACAACGCCTGAACAAAAACTATATGCCTCTTCTAACAGAATATGCGATAAAGGCATGGTTCTTGCCGAGTGAAGAACTTGGAGGAGATTTTTTAAGTATACGAAAAGAAGAGGAGTACATCATATTCATCCTCGGAGATTGTGAGGGTCACGGTATAGAAGCATCACTAGATAGTGTATTAGCAAAATCTACCTGCGACCACTATATCTCGCTTTTAAAACAGTGCAGACCTGATAAATTTTTAGAAGAGATAAACAAGGAGATGATTTATTACCTGAGAGAAGAGAAGTTTTTGACAATTTTCACTGGTATACTTGATACTCGAAATGGAGAATTTACCTACGCTAACGGAAACGGGGAGATGCCCTGCCTGATTCGAAAGGGTGAGATTACATTTTTAGAAAACCCAAAAGGAATGTTTATTGGTTACGACGCAAGCAATCTTGGTTTTAAATTCAAGAAAAAAAAGATACAACTTCAAGACAATGATATTCTATTTTTCTACTCCGATGCCTTACGAGAACTTAAAATTGAAGGGGAGTGTCTTGGTAGAGAAGGAATAACAGACATTCTTCAAAAATTTGGAAATGGAATTGACAAAGATGCGGATTTCTTTTTTCAAACACTTAGAAAATACTCTGAGCTCCCTCTTGTTGATGACCTAAGCATTATTTTCTGCCAGTTTTCCAGACCTATAATAATAGAGAAGAAAATCAAAACTCTCGATGATTTTAACATTTTTTCAACCGAGATTTCAGATCTACTACTAAAGAAGAGTTTCCACCCTGATGATATTTCCTCTATACTCATCTCTTTTCTAGAAATGTTTGTTAATGCACTAGAACATGGCAACAAGAATCTACCAGATGTACCAGTCGAAATCAAAGTTAGTATAGATTTTGAGAAGATAGAGATAGATATCAAGGATTCAGGAGAAGGATTTGATCCTGAGAAGATTCCTAATCCAACCGACATAGACAGATTGCTAGCTGAAATGGATAAGAATGAGATCGAGAAGTTTACCCATGGAAGAGGTATATGGATGGCAAAAAGATTTATGGATAATGTACAATACAATAACATAGGCAACAATGTTACAATAAGCAAGATTCGTAATCCTGGAGAGACTCAATTTTCTTTTTCACCCTTCATCAAAAAAAAATAAGATTATTTTAACTTTTCAAAGCTCTTATTTCATGTTACATTATATTGACGAGGAATTAAATATAAATGGGTACAAAGGAATATAACATTAACACAAAAGGTTTTAGCATTATAGGTATAGTAATCCTCTTTGCACTATCGACATTGAATATATTTATCCTACCTCTACCAATAATTTGCTTGGGAATTTTTTTATATAAAAAGTTAAACGCTTTTAGGCTGCTCAACTATTCATATAAGATTGAAAATGCGCTAACAGCAAGAGACCTTATTCAAATTGAAAAATGTATAAATTACTCTTGGATAAATATAAAAAATAGAAAATCATCTGATAACATAATCAGAGAAGGTTATAAAAAATTTTTTAAACAAGCTGTTATAAAATGCAAGTTATCGGAGAAGGATCTGCTAATTTTTGAAATCTTTGATAGGTATCTTCGCCCTGATGTAATAGAAGAGTTAAATAACGAAATCGTGGAATTCATGCTAGATTACTTCTACAGAGAGCAGATAAAACTAGAGATTGAGAGGTCTTTCCTAGAAAAATTCCTCTCAATTAAGCATATCTCAAAAGAAAATGTCAAAAATATATACGATTTTATTGAATTCCAAACAGATAATTCAACCCTTGCCATATAGTCACTAGTTCAATTCAAACACAGAGATCACAGCCTTATGGTCGGTAGGCCAGACAGAACTTTTTGGAAGTAAAATTCTATCCTCTCCTGGTTCGACAGCTGGGCGAGAGTATGCGATTGAATAATCTGGTCCAAAGACAAAGCTATCAACCAACTGCATCCGAGAATCTCCCCCGAAATATATAAAATCTATTCTCTCTCGTTCATCAGACTTAGGCGCCCACGTTAACTTGGAAATAGGCATCAAGGGATTGCCCGACGGGAAGGTAAATCCTGGATGAGTAATTGGATCTGGATATTTTTCTCGATAAGAGTCGATAAATCCTGCTTTCTCCAACATCACAGAGACATCCCACTGATAAGTAACACCTTTTCGTTCATATAAATTTTTATTTGACTCTAACCAATCAAGGTGCGACGGTTCGTTGAAATCCCCACCGAGGATAACAATTCGCCCCTTTTCTCTCTCAATCTGCGCATCCCCAACAAATACGGCAATTGCATCATCTCTCTTAGACGCTAAATTTATCTGACGAATCTTATCATGGTCAGTAACTGGCCGCTTCGGGCGCCAACTTGATCCACAATACCCGCGCACATCATAGTAGGCACAATTCATATAATCGAGGTGCGCGGAATAGAACGCAATCTCCACCCCACTCGGAGCCTTCACGACCGCCTTCGTAATAGAACCATGGTCTCTTGTAACTGGATAAAGCAACGACTCCTCGACAATTGGGAATTTTGACAACAAACCAGTATCATCAGCCCTGAAAGAGTAATATGTCGCGCCACGATCAGCAAGTGCAGCCACAATCTTCTGATCAAACCTCACTCCGCCATAATTTCTCACTTCGCTTAAGGCAACTAGCTCAGCATCAGTACGCAAAATCTCCTCGACAATAGCATCAAAACCACCAGGAACAACTGTCCCCTCTTGCCAGATATTAAACTGTAAGACAGTTAGCTTCTGCGACTGCGTGCTAATCTCTGGCTGCAAGGCAGAATCTTCCACTATATGCGGATAACTTGAGACAGTAATATCTATTCCATCCTGACTTCGCGAGATTGAGCCACCCTCAGATCCACAAGCAAACAGAAACACAACCAGAATATATTGTAATTTTTTCATACTTCCTCCTATTTTCCTGTCTATTATACACTATTTTTTATAAAAAAAAGAAAAAAATTAGCCCCGGTGATAAAAATCCCCTAAGGCTATTGTTCAATTTAACATTAACTATCTAGTCTTAATAAATAAGAGAGATAAAGACCCCTGACTAGTCTATTTTTTACATCTTAAAAAACTCAATCTTCTTCATCAACTCACTCGAATGCTGAGCAAGAGAACTCGCAAAGGAGAATAATTTCTCAGACTCTATGGAACTGTTTTGGATAACCTTCTCAAGTTCTACAACTGCATCTGCAGTCTGCTTGATCCCTGCTGTCTGCTCAGAGCTATTCAACGAGATGTCACTGACCTTCTCTGCGGCTAGTTCAATATCTGGAATGACATTGTTTAAAGTGTTAACTGCGTTTTCAGACTTTATCTGTAATTGAGTCGATAAATCGAGAATATTAGCTGCTGCTTTCTGGCTTCGCTCAGCAAGTTTCCGAACCTCGGCAGCAACAACGCTGAAGCCACGACCAAATTCTCCTGCTCTAGCTGCCTCAATCGCAGCATTCAATGCTAGCATATTTGTCTGGCGGGCTATCTCATCAATGATTGAGATCTTTTCTGAGATATCCTTCATGCCAGAGATTGCATCAAGCGTAACATCGCTACTGTTTGAAGCATCATCTGCTGCTCGTCGTGTAATATCAGATGTCTCAAGTGCATTTTCGTTACTCTGAACAATTGAGGCTCTCATCTGCTCCATTGTTGCAGAGATCTCCTCAGCCGTACTTGATTGCTCCTGAGACTGTACTGAAAATTTCTGAGCCGAGTCCTTCAACTGCTGACTCTCATCTAGGAGATGCGATACCTGCTGTTTGACCGAGCTAATTGTCTTACTAATATTATCTAGCAATGAATTTATTGAGGTGTAAATCAAGCCTAGCTCATCTTTTCTTTTTACCTTAAACCTGACAGACATATCTCCGTGACCAACACGATCAAAGTCTCTAGTTACCCTCTTTATGCCAGAACCTATTCTTACATATAGAAAAAATGAGATTACCCCAAAAAACAAAGTGAGTGCTAGAAGCACGCTAACAAAGACCACAACTGCACGACGCCTCAAACCCTTTATGTAATCAAGGCTAATATCAGCACCAACGACAATATCTCTTCCATCTGCTGACTTGAAGGCCTTGTAGCCTGAGATGAATGTACCCCAATCATCTGTGTATGGCTGCGAACGTTCGAATTTTCCAGATTCAATACATGTAAAGACCTCAGGCGAAGCATCAGTATAAACCTCTCTGAATGTAGAGGTCTCAGGATCAAATTTCATTGTATCCTCATTTATATTTGCATTATCAAAATAGAATACAGCCTCACCTTTTTCATTTATAAACATTGAATATAAATATGGATAACCAAATGAACGAGCTGCTGACAAAAGATCAAAACAGGCTTCTATATAGGTTTCAGATTCCCGATCTCCCTCGTCAAGCCAGTACTGAAGATTCTCAACTTCTAGATCGTCATACATAAAATCAATTCCCTCAGACAACTTATCATCAATTGTCTGATCGATATAATCAAAGTAAGCAATAAAAATAGCTCCTCCAGATAGCAGAGCTCCTGAAAGAATAAAAAATAGTACTAAAATAAATGTCTTTGTCCTAAGCTGCATAAAAATAATCCTCCTAACTCCATTCCATAAATCTGTTATTTAAAAAATCCCATTACCTTATTCAAAGCGGTAGATCTCTCAAATAGTTTTCGAGAGGCTTCTGCCATATGCTCTGCTGATGAGGCATTCTTCTGAATAACATGATCTAGATCCAATACTGCAGAACTTATCTGATCTACTCCAAGCTTCTGCTGCATACTTGCAGCGGTTATCTCCTGAATCAGCTCTGCTGTCTTCTGAATATCTGGGACTAATTTCTGAAGCATTGTCTCTGTCCTTGCAGAAACCTCAACACTTGATGTGGCTAGCTCCATAATCTCCTTTGCTGCATAATTACTTCGCTCCGCTAATTTTCTAACCTCTGAAGCAACTACTGAGAATCCCCGACCCTGTTCACCTGCTCTTGCAGCCTCAATCGCTGCATTTAAAGAGAGGAGATTAGTCTGTCGTGATATCTCATCTATAATTGTAATCTTCTCTGAGATATTTTTAACTGCTTCAGCAACCTTTACAACAGCACTTCCACTCTCAATGGCATCTTTTGCAGCCTGTAAGGCTATATCCTCAGTCTCTTTCGAATTATTTGCGTTTTGTTCGATATTAGAACTCATCTCTTCGATAGATGCAGAGACCTCTTCAATCGCTGCTGCCTGGTGGCTTGCCCCTTCACTCATTACCTCAGACTCATTTTTGATATTTCCACTACTTGTCTCTAGAGATTTTGAGATACTTCTTACCTCAGCCACAATATTCTGTAAATTTTTACCCATTGATCCTAACGAGTTTATAAGGATTCCTGTCTCATCTGAGCCAGAAGTCGCCTGTAATTTAGACCCGATATGTCCATTAGAGATTGCCTCTGAATATTCTGACGCAATCTTAATAGATCTTGAGATTCTATGTGAAATAACAAAGATAAGGACTCCAAGAATTATCAATGAAAAAATTACAATTATAGCTGCAAAAATTGTAACTGTCTTCGCATTTTTCAGTAGAACATCTTTTTCAACTGTTAGAACTAGACCCCAAGGAGTATCTGTTCCAAGAACATTTATCAAACTTACATAGAAAAACTCATCATCACTCTCTACTAGCAAGGAATCATTAGCTTCTACTCCTGATTGTAACCGGAGATATGCAGATTTTATCTGCTCTCCATAGTACTTAGAGAGATCTTTCTCTCCTAGCTTTGCATCTTGTATAGCACTATCTGGATGTGCGACAATCTCGCCTAAATTAGAGACAAGAAATCCATAACCTTGACCAAAAGGCTTAATCTCTGAGACTATTGTCTGAAGATCATCGAGAGTGAAGTCTATTGTCACCACACCTTTGAATTCAGACTTAACAAAGATGGGGTATGTCAATGTAGACATAAGCACAGGTTGTCCTGCAACTGAATACTCATATGGCTCAGAAAAAAAAGGCTTTCCTGTCCTCCTTGGAATCAGATACCACTCTCCTGCTCCTTCGACCTCATAATCAACAAGCTGTTCCATAAGCACTTCACTCTTATCATCATTCCAGTAAAGATAGGGAATAAATCTACCTGTCTCATCATGAAAATAATCGGTCGCCGGATTTCTTCCTCGTACAAATTGAAGATCTTTGCCATCATAGCTACCTGGCTCCCAGCACGAAGCCATGCCAAAGAATGATTTGTTCCCAGACAATATAGCCTCAACAATCTTTGCTCCCTCTACCCTGTTCGGTAGAGCATTACCCGAAGCTAAGGATTCGAATATCTCAGCTTCAGATTTCAAGACAGACATTGATCTATTGATATAGGCAGAAATTTCATTATTGTAAGACGATGATTCCATCTCCAATTGACTAGTTGAATAGGTAATATTACTTTTTCTTACCATTGTTGATACAGTTGAAATTGCAACAAGAAATATTATCGAATTTAAGATT
>JAFGXN010000031.1 GCA_016936615.1 Spirochaetales bacterium
GAACCACACCTCTAGATTTTTCTGTAATAAAAAAATACTATTCAGATTATTTCGAGTAAAAAGTTGAACTGCAAACTTATAAGCCTTCGGGAATATAAGAATGCAGTTTTTCTGATTCTGCACACCCCTTCTTTTATAGATAGAGGTGGTATCATTTTTCAGACAGTGTGTTAAGGCTGGTTACAAGATTCCAGAAGATCACGGATACGCTTATGGTTTTGATCCACATGACGCTCTTTTAGATATTCATATAGGAAAACCGGTTGAACTCGATTATACTAATAAGAAAAAATGCGTAGGAGATCTTTATCTCCCAAATAAAAGCGGACTTATAACAGAAATCACACCTGAAAAAGAGCTTGTTAAAATGGAAGGTGCTTTTAAGGCAGAACTTTTCACCGCAAAAGGAGAAATTCAAAAATCCAGCAGACGCGGAACAGATGCCTCAGGATATGTACATGTTGAAGGCAGCACTATTGAAGAGGTGGAAGAACGCATGCACCGTATCTTAGACATGTTTAAAATTGAAACACAAAATGTTGAACGTGGCTAATCTGTAAAAAACATGGAAAGATTTTAGAAAAACTCTTATTATTTAAATCAGATAAACAACTAGAAAGGATAACAAATGTCAGAAAGAGCTAAATTTAAAGGTGTTGTGAACCTCATTATCAAACAAGGTGAAGATATATTGCTATTTTATCGCACTGATGGATTCTTTAGAGGAGGATGGTGGGTCATTCCAGCTGGACACATTGAACAAGGTGAAACCGCAACTGAATGTGCTATACGTGAAGCAAAAGAAGAGTTAGGCATTGATGTGAAACCAGAGGATGCCGAGTTTGCCCATGTTGTAAGTAATTTAGCAAGTAAGACTGAAGGCTTTGATTTCTTCTTTATTATCAAAAAATTCTCAGGAGAAATTAGAAATCTTGAAGGTGATAAATGTGCAAAAATGAAATTCGTATCACCTGATGAAATAAAAGACTTGAAGAATATTGTCACAACAACAGACCTGGCTCTAAAGTGCATTCGTGATGGCGTTCCATATTCTGAGTGCAAATCATATACAAGTTCTGAATAATGATAGTATCACTGTTAAATCTATTCTTTCCAAAAAACCGGGGTGCTTATGATTAGCATAGATTCGAGAAAACACAGCTTATCTTTAGAACGCAATGGAATAAAAGCTGAGCTTAACTTTCATCCAACTTCAGGCATGATGTATAAGAGACAATTACCTGAATACATGCAGTTCCTTACTAAAAGAAATTATGAACTATGGAGAAGAGATGATAAAAAACTGCTTCTTATAGGTGGAGCTTCTTCCAAGATTCGTAAATGGCTGTCTGAAGTTAATGTTGATCTGGAGATAACTAACATTGATTTCTATAATAAGATGGACCCAGATGTTTCTCACCACCATGTTCAAAAAGACTTTTATGACTGGAATGTCCCATATAATTGCTATGATCAAGAATGGGCGCTCTGGTCCTTGCCTGCTTATTCACTTTCTAAGTCAGAAGTTGAGCACTTCTTCATTAAGTCTGCTCTTGCCCTGTCTCCCAATGGGATATTGCGTGTGTTTCCGATAAATAGAGGTCCTGGAGAGATGGGAGATTCTAACTCTACATACACAAACGAAGAGCGGAAAGAAGATTCCATAAAAATACTCAGCCACCTAACGAACTTAGGCTATTCGGTAACACAAATTTTTCCTAGAGAGATGGAAAACATTGTTGACCATCTTGAAAAATCCAACCGTGCTTCAGATAGAAGAATTTACAAACTCTTAAATGAAACTCATTCTTCTAGAATATCTTATATGAAGGAAGAAATAGCCAACTATAAACGCAAATCGATAGATCGGACTCCTATTGCAATTAACCTTACGGCACCAAAGGACTATATGATTAAACAAAAAAGCAACTTCGTTCTCATTGAATACCTCAATAACATCAAGCAATTATAACTTTTTCTTTGAATTACTCTCTTTCTTTCCCTGTTATGATTTTAGGGAATTTATAATGGAAAGCTCCGTAGGAAGCCGTATTCCCTGCCCTATTTTGTCTAAAAAGCTTAATTTTCCCTGTTAATTCGCTGTTATTGAGCAAGCGGATGGTAGCTTTAGATTGGACACACTACCATTTAATAAAAAAGACATCCGATGGGTGTTTTTTTCATTAAATCAGTGGATGGAGATTGGGATTGAAGACCTAGGGTTCCGAGGCGCATAAATAAAGCGCCGAAAAATCGGAGGCACCCCTAATGCCGAGATCCCGCTTGACGGGTAAAAACCGCGTTGGTGTTTTTTATTAATTCCCTCCTCCCCTTCTAGATATGCTTTCTCTTTGTGTTTCAATACACTAACGCCTACAATCAAAGCTAAGTTAAGCATATAAAGGATTATTATGGATTGCTTTCGTTGCTTATCAAATTCGAAGACCTCTTCAAAAATCTTTTTAAAAAAATAATCGTGCCTATTGTGCTCTTTTAGAGAAAACAATGACTCTTCAGACATGAAAGTGAAAAAGTTAAGCTATTTACCCTCTAACAAACAAAGACCCCCTAAAGTTATTCAAAAAGAAAATCTTTACCTTTTCTTTTTTCATCTCAAAAAAACCACATGACCTTTCTTTAAATAAAGTATCTTTTTTTACTTGCAAAGCGCGAATTAATAATTTAAAGTTGACTTATTAATCTAAAAACATAAGGACTTGTTATGGCACAAATTAAAAAAACAACTGGATTCAATGAATTAAAAGAAACACCTAAATTGGGAAAACTCTCACGCAGCTCAACATGTTGTGCAAGCGGAACAGCTGATTGTGAACCAGATGATTCTCTATCATACACTATAGAAGCGACGGACACATCTAAAAAACTGGATTCTTTTCTTAAGTTACAAAAGAATTTTGTCCGTGCAGCATAGCTCTGGGTTACGACCATTATTATTCTTTCATCTGACAAATATTGACTTTTTTTCTATTGAAAAGACACTAGAAATAGACTCATTAAATACGATCACTTCTAAGAATAATACAATTTTAAGAACTATTCAAAA
>JAFGXN010000003.1 GCA_016936615.1 Spirochaetales bacterium
AAGTTATCTTATGTTTCATAATATGAATATATCATATACGTGGTATTTGGGCAATTCAAAAATTTAAGGATAAAAATACTTGTCACTAACAAGAAAAAAGTCTTAATATATAAATGATGAGTAGTAAAGAAATATTAAAAACAATTGAGCAGAATGATACTGATCTTGATTTGAGGGAACCAAGTATGTTTACAGTGGTCATGCATAATGATCACTACACGACTATGGAATTTGTTGTAAATGTCTTAATCGATGTTTTTCAAAAAGATTATCTTGAGGCAGAGAGAATCATGACTAAGATACATGAACAAGGGAAGTCTAATGTCGCAGCCTATCCATTTGATATCGCCAGGACAAAGGTTCAGGTGGTTCATGACCTAGCAAAAGAAGCAGGCTTTCCTTTGAAGTGTACTTGCAAGAAAGTAGGAGTTTGATTATGGAAATTAGTGATGAATTACAGTTAATTATAAGTAGTGCCTTTATCAATGCTAAGAAGAAAGGTCATGAGTTTCTGACTCCTGAGCATCTGTTGTTATCGTCTCTAGATTATGTTCAAGCGAATTTAATCATTGAGGCATGTAGTGCAGATAGGGAAAAGTTAAAATCTGATCTAGAAGAGTATCTTCAGAAGAATATTCCAGTTGTTCCAGGCAAGGAGCCTGCTCAGACAATTGGCTTGCAAGAGGTTCTTGAACGTTCCTTTTACCATGTAGAGAACTCCTCAAACAAGCTTTTTGATGTTGGCGCCTTGCTCGTAGCAATCTTTGATCAGGAGCAATCTTTTGGTTCATATTATTTACGAAAATCTGGAATATCTAGGTATAATCTTCTTTGTGCAGTCTCGGATATGAGTGATTCGAAAGAGTCTGATGAAGATGACGATGAACTAGAATTAGATTCGCAGGAGAGATCTGATG
Source organism: Spirochaetales bacterium (assembly GCA_016936615.1). Lineage (GTDB taxonomy): Bacteria > Spirochaetota > Spirochaetia > JAFGXN01 > JAFGXN01 > JAFGXN01. The sequence continues at coordinate 918 of JAFGXN010000003.1, forward strand.
AGAGCAAGAAGACTCCGCTTTTGAAGTATTCTCAGAATTTAACAGAGCTTGCGAGACAGCATAAGCTTGAGCCATTTGTTGGACGAGAAGAGATTCTTGAGAGAGTATTGCTTGTGCTTTCTCGACGAATGAAGAATAATCCTATTCTTCTTGGTGAACCAGGAGTTGGAAAGACTGCAATTGCTGAAGGTCTAGCTCAAAGATTGGTTAAGAACGATGTTCCTGAATTGCTTTATGGTTATGAAATTTTCTCCGTAGATATGGGAGCGATGTTAGCTGGTGCAAAGTATAGAGGAGATTTTGAGGAGAGGCTAAAGCAGGTTCTTGCTGAAGTTGAGAAGAAAGAGAAGATAATACTTTTTATTGATGAAATTCATTCGATTGTTGGGGCTGGTGCTGTTGCTGGCGGGTCGATAGATGCTTCTAATTTGATTAAGCCTGTCGTATCTCGTGGTAAGGTAAGGTGCTTTGGTGCGACAACATTTGATGATTATAAGAAATTTTTTGAAAAAGATAGGGCACTTGTTCGACGATTTCAGACTATCACTGTTCCAGAGCCTGAGAACGATGAATTAATGAATATCCTTAATGGGTTGAAAGATAAATATGAGAAACACCACAAGGTGAAATATGACCAGGAGGCCTTGTCCCACGCTGTTGATTTGAGCAATAAATATATAAAAGATAGAAAGCAACCAGATAAGGTTATTGATATAATTGATGAGGCAGGAGCCTATCTTAGATTGAACTCATTTCTTTCGAAGAATAATGCAGCTCTTAAATTGAGTAATCCTTATGTTGTAACTACCTCTGTCATAGAGAATGTTGTCTCAAGAATGACAAAGATTCCTATGCAAGAGGTCTCAAAGAAGGAGAAAGACAATCTAAAACACCTTGAGACTGCGTTGCGATTTGAGATCTATGGACAAGATCCTGCTGTTTCCGAGGTTGTGAAGGCTATTAAGATGTCTCGCGCTGGTTTTCGTCTTCCTGACAAGCCAGTTTCATCCTTCTTGTTTGTCGGCCCTACAGGTGTTGGAAAGACAGAATTAGCAAAACAGTTGTCTCGTCACCTAAATATAGAACTTTTGCGATTTGATATGAGTGAATATCAGGAGAAGCACAGTGTTGCTCGTCTGATTGGTTCGCCTCCAGGATATGTTGGATATGAAGAGGGTGGATTATTAACAGATGCTATCAGAAATAATCCAAATTGTGTACTTCTTCTTGATGAGATTGAGAAGGCTCACAAAGATATCTTTAATATCCTCTTGCAGATAATGGATTATGCAACTTTGACAGATACAATGGGTAAAAAAGTAGATTTTCGTAATGTAATATTGATAATGACAAGTAATGCTGGTGCAACAGATCTTGTTAAGAACAGTATTGGCTTTCTTGGTCAAATGGGGAATACCTCTGCTTTGTCAAAGGCGGTTGAAAAATCTTTTACACCAGAGTTTAGAAATAGGCTTGATAGTGTAGTTGAGTTCAAGCACCTTGAAGAGAAGGTTATTCTAGATATTGTCAATAAAGAGATAATGAAATTTGATGATGTCTTGAAGGATAAAGATATTCTTTTAGAGGTCTCTGAGGAGGCAAAGCACCTAATTGCAAGAGAGGGATATAACCGTGAATTTGGTGCAAGAAATATAAGTCGAATTATAAGTCGCGAGTTAAAAGATAATCTTGTAGACGAGGTATTGTTCGGAAAGTTGAGTAAAAAAGGTGGCAAAGTCTTTGTCGATGTGAATGCTGGAAAGATCAAGATTGAAGTGTTAGGTGGTAAGGTTGCGGTCCCGAAATGATTTTCCATATTTGAGCGTTGACGAGTATATTAAATTCCCTGATCCCCTCTCCGCGCCGAAAGATTTACCTGCTTGTCATGGAGCAAATCTTTCGCCAGGGGTTCTTATCTCTGCTTACTCACAGGGGTTTTTCCCTTGGACAGCCTGCGATGACTACATAGATTGGTGGAGTCCAGATCCTAGATGTGTGATCTACCCAAATGATATTCATATCTCCTCTTCAATGAAAAAATTAATTAAAAAAGGAATTTTTTCATATGCTATAGACCAACATTTTGAGACAGTTATTAAGTTAGCTGCGAGTGTCGCACGTGAAGGGCAGGATGGGACGTGGATTACGAAGAATATGATAGATGCCTACATAGAGATGCATCGGCTAGGATTTGCCCACTCCTTCGAGGTCTATGATGACAGAGGTCTTGCTGGAGGCTTGTATGGACTCTCAATCGGTTCAGTCTTCTTCGGGGAGTCGATGTTCTCGCTAAGACCAAACGCTTCGAAGGCTGCATTTATCTTTTTGAATAAATTCGCCCAGGATAATGGGTTCGCATTTGTTGATTGTCAGATGCCAACTGAACATCTTCTTTCGTTAGGCGCAAAGCCAGTTAGCCGCAAAGAGTATATGCAAATTCTTGAAAAAGCACTCTGTTCTGAAAAAATAACTTGAAAAATTATCTTTAAATGAGTATATTATTTCTATGAGTAATAAAAAAATCATATATATAATTTTCTGCATATTATCTTTTAATGCATTCTCTTTTCTCGGAGAAAATGTAGATCCACAGATTGAGGTTGTCTCTATTAGTTATGATAAGCAAGTAGAGTTAGAGCTGGTTGTGAGATTTGACGAAGGTTACTATCTATCAGCGAATAGGGATTTTGTCAATTTTGAGTTGCCTGAAAGTAATCGTTTTAAAATAGATAGTGTTATCTATCCTGAGGCAAATGCTAAGGATGGCGAGTATTATTCAGGTGATATCTACTTTAAATTGAAGTTAAAACAGATAGACAAGAGCAAAACTGAGCCGACGATTGAGTCTCTTTTGATGAACTATCAGTTTTGCGATGCGGATGGACTCTGTTTTTTTCCTGACTCAAAGAAGGTATCTGTAGAGATAGAGTCTGGGTTGCAACAGGAAAGCCCTAAATCTGGAAGTGGAAGAATCTTTTATATATTGCTTCTTGCCTTTATTGGTGGAATTATTCTGAATGTAATGCCCTGCGTACTTCCTATCCTATCTATAAAGGCTCTAAGTCTAGTCAAGCAGTCAAATGGATCGAAGAAGAGTATTTTTATAAATTCATTATTATATAGTTTGGGTATTCTAGTTACCTTTCTCTCTTTAGCTACGCTTGTAGCTCTTCTTAAACTTGCAGGTAATAGTGTCGGGTGGGGTTTTCAATTCCAGAACTTGGGATTTAATATATTCTTGACTGTTCTGATCTTTGTATTTGCACTATCGTTGTTTGATCTATTCATTGTTAATTTTCAGGTTGGATCTAAATTGACTAATTCTCATTCAGTTTACATCGGTTCTTTCTTGTCTGGAATTGTCGCGGTTCTTTTGGCCACACCTTGTACTGCACCTTTGCTTGGAACTGCTCTAGGTTTTGCCTTTTCCCAATCGATTGGTTATATATTTTTGATTTTTATCCTTATTGGTGTTGGTTTTTCTCTGCCTTTCCTTTTACTTGGAATATTTCCAAAGATTGTCCAGCTTCTACCAAAACCTGGAAATTGGATGAATACTTTCAAGGAGTTTATGGGATTCCTTCTATTAGTTACTAGTTTATTCTTGTTGAAGACTATTTCTAGTATGATGGGATTAGCATACACCTTTAGATTTTTGTTTTTTCTGATAATCTTGGGATTTTTCTTGTGGGTTTTTGGGAAGGTTCAGAAGCGAGGACTGAAGAAGTCTCTTCGTCTCTCTTTGTACTTGGTTATTTTGGCACTCTCTATTGGGTCAGGAGTACTTCTGCTTGGTCGACCTAAGGAGATATCACAGATTAGCGTGGATAAGTATGAGGCATATAATCGTCAGAAATTCGATTCTGAGTTGGTCGAGCTGGAGATTGCAGCTGGCAAGAGGGTCTTTCTCGCATTCGGAGCAAATTGGTGTACAACATGCAAGCTAAATGAGGCCCGCGTCTTAAATAATCCTAAGATTGTTGAATTCTTCGCCGATAATGATATCGTGGTCTACTATGGAGACTTTACAAAGGGGAGCGAAGAAATTTTGGCTTGGCTACAACGCTATGATAGGGCTGGGGTTCCCTTCTATCTCTATTATGAAGATGGCGAGGTCGAAATTTTACCAGAAATTCTATCTATGCAAAAGGTTTATAATTTGCTAGACTGAATTTGGTATAGCAAATATGATAAATTTACCAGAGTTTTTGAAAAAAAGTATAGATAAAAACCAAAGTAAGATTGCTTTTTTATCTAAAGAGAATAATTTAACATACTCGAAATTTTGGAACGATTCGCTTGAATTTGCTGCTTTTTTGATAAAGAAAGGGGTTAAAAAAGGGGATCATGTTGCGTTTGTCGCTGAGAACTCTGTCAATAAGTCTATCTCGGAGCTTGGGGTTCTCTGTTCCGGGGGAGTTGTTGTTCCTCTTATGCCTAATATTTCAGAATCGGATTTTGATACAATCTGCTTTTCAGAGCGGATTTCATTTATTATTCTAGAAGATTTTAAGCTGGTGGAGAAGCTTGTTAAACACTCTAAGGTCTTTAATATGATTAAGTATGTAATTGTTCTATCCTCATCTGGTGATGATAGTGAGAAATCAAACTACATTAAGACTTTTGATTCTGTTATGGAGCTAGGAAATAAGTTTTTAGCAAAAAATCCTAATCTTTCATATCTGCGGATAAATGATATTCAAGGTGATAACCCTGCCTTTGTGTTTTTTACATCAATATTTCAGAACAAGCCTAAGGGGGTAATTCTAAGTCATCGAGCAATCTGTGCTGGTGTCAAACAGGTTTTGCACAGTTTTGGCATGAAGGCTAATAAAAAGATTGTCTTTGCTTTGCCCTCATCAATAGCTTTTTCAACTACACTGCTCTATGCCGCATATAGTCGCTCGCTTAAGATAAAATTTTCTGGATTACCAGCGAAGAAGCTGGGCGCAGATTTCCGTCAGTACAAGCCTGATATCTTTGCTGCTATGCCTGAACTCTGGGAGAAGATCTTTTCCGATTATATGAAAAAAATCGATAATCAAGGATTGATAAAGACTAAGTTTTTTGAGCTGATTACAAGAGGTTCTGAGATCTTTTATTTTTTTGTAGATGTCTTTAATCATCCGCTCAAATTTTCAAATAGATTCTACGTCTTTATGCTTCGACTTGGATTGGTTCTGCCTATGTTTGTCTTTTCTATACCATACATCGTCTTTAATTTTTTCATAACTCCTGAGGTTAAGAAAATCTTTGGTGGAAATCTTTCTATTGGTATAACTGGTAATCGTCACATCTATCGAACCACTGTTGGATTTTTTAGAAGTGCTGGAATAATGCTGGTTAAATCCTATGGACATCCTGAAGCGTGTGGTTTAATTGCAACTACTGGAAAGAGAAATATGTTTGGATCTAGCGATGGAAAAATAATTGAGAATATTAACTATAAAATAATAAATAAATTAGGCGAGAGTCTTTCAGATACAAAAAAGGGGCGGCTTTTTATACAATCTCCATCTCTTTTTTCAGGTTATACAACTGGTATTGAAGATACTAGTAAGGTTCTTTATGAGAACTGGTACGACACTGGGGATATTGTCCGATTCATGAGCAATGGTCTTTTAGTTATTGTCAAGCGAGCTTCTGAGTTGCTTAAATTAAATAATGGGTTAGAAGTAGATAAAGAGTATATTGAGTATTCTCTCGCGGCGAACCATTATATTGATAAGGCTGTGCTGACCCTTGATAACTTGGAGAATAAGCTTGATATTGTCGTCTTTCCCGATCTAGATTTCTTAGTTAGTTATGCTCGAAAGAATAATATTCAGTATTTTGACTTCGATGAACTTTTGCGCAAGCAGATGATTATCCTTTTTTATAGAAATAAGGTTAAGAAATTTATAAAAGAGGAGATAAATCTTCTTGATTTCAACGATGTAGGCCGTATTACTCTAAAAAAAGAGTAGTTATCTTCCTATTAGAACCGCTGCAAGAACAATAATTACTATTGTTAATACTGCTATCGAGCTTTTATAGAAGATTTCGGAGAATTTAAAATCGCCACCTTTTTTCCCTTTTGGCTGTGGTTGTGGCTCTTGTTGTTGTCGTGCTTTTGCCTCTTGCTTCATTCTTAGCTTCTGCTCTTTGCTCTGAAACCCACAGACAGGGCATCCATTTGTAAATTGGTTAGCCTTCCCGGTAAACTCACACTGGGGACATTTTATTGAGTCAAAGACTCTCCCGCATTTTGGACAATCAATCGCCCACTTGTCAACTTTAGTTCCACATCCTTCACAATAAAAGTCAGGTTCTTTCATTTTGTATTTCCTATTTTTAAAATTAATTTTCTGAAAGCAGAATTTTCTTTTTTAAGTTCTCTTGAGCCACGTGTTATCTTGCAGAGGCTTATTCCTAGCTCTTGTGCTATATTTCTCTGGCTGATTCCTTCGTTTAGCATCTTTACTAAAATCCATCTTTTTGCAATCTCTTCATACTCTCGTGGAGTCAGTATTTGCTTAAAAAAATCATTTAGTAGCTCGGCATCATCTACCTTGCTTATCACCTCAGATAATTCTTTTATTGCTATATCAGAATCTTTATTGTTTGTCATAGAATAAATATACCATTTTCTCATTTTCTGTCAAGGAAGTTAAAAAAAAACTTGAAATATATTAGGTTGAGTATACAATGGATATATATGAAAATGATTATATTTAAAATAAGTGAAATATTAAGAGAGGTAAAATTTATCCTTGAAGAAATCTCCCAAACCACTTTTGCCTTGCCTGAACGCCAAGTTGAAGAAATTTTCTTGTTGCATAGTCTGTATAAGCGCTCAGATCTTTTGAAATTTTCATTTGAATGGTTTAAAGGTTTTCAAGAATTTTATCAGTTTGAAGAAGATTCTGATGGTTTTTCCCTTATGAGGTATGGAATCTCTATTCTAGAGGAAGATTTAGATATTAACAATTTTTCTGATAAGACCCTGAAGGATTTAGATTTTGAAAGATTCTCTGTCTTTAGGGATGGACTTTTGCTTTTCTATATTGCTCTTGTCGATTGTATCGAAGTGCACTATAGGATAGTAACAAAAATTTCAAAAGAGGAGCTTTTTCTTATGTTTTTTAGCATAGATAGAGACTCTTTTTCTTTTTTGCCAGAAGAATCTTTTCTTGCGTGCAAGTTCGCATTTCTCAGAGAGAATTTAGATCTTCCTGAACCAAATTTCTCAAGTACTTTTAGAGTGACTAATCAAGATTCTTATCTCCCTTTCTATGAGGAACCAGCTGAGTTTGATGAAGATCTTGGCTCGCAATATATGAATGATTTACGATATCAAAAAGGGTTCAAGTCTGATCTTAAATTCGCATATCTAAAGGTTGAGGAAGAATTCTCGAGTGAGGTTTTGACTAAAGATTATGATGAGATGTCGCCAGAGGAGTTTTATAATTTTTACAAAAATAAGTGCGAGGAGGAGAGTTCCGACTATCTGAATGGCAGTGGGTTCTTGCATACAGATTATACAAAGTATGGTTATCCTGATTTTTCTAATAATCTTCTCTTTCAGAGAATTTGTTATGTGAGGAATAAGGATTATCAGAAATTACTCAATGATGTTGATAGTTTTTATAGACAAGAGGGGTTTGAAGCTGTCGAGCTAGCCTTTTTTTCTTGTGAAGTGGCTGAGCACTTGAATACCATCTCTAGTTTTTTAATGGAAGTTAGAGAAAAAGATAAGAGTATATCTGATTTTTCAGAAAAAGAGTTCTTGAATAAGGCTCTTGAGGAACTAATTGAGTCTGAAAAGCATCTAAAAGTAAAAAAAGAAAAGGAATCTCAAAATGTATGAACAAGTCTTAGAATCAGATTATCTTAAGAAGCATATAATCGCCTATATTGGAAATAAGCGTCGACTTCTTCCGCTTATTTATCAAGCCCTTGATAGTATTTATGAAGAAGCCTTTGAGAATAAGGTCTTTGTTGATTTGTTTGCAGGGAGTGGTTCGGTATCGAGACTTGCAAAAAGCTTAGGCTTTCAGGTCATCTCAAATGATTGGGAGTATTACTCGTTTGTGATAAATTCTTGTTATGTCGGGCTTGGTTTCTCTGACATTGAGCAGCAGTATGGCAGTATAGATTGCTTTAAAGAAGAGTTAGAGTATATAAATTCTCTGGACTTTGACAAGGCTGATAATCCCTACATAAGTGTTCATTATTCGCCAAGCCAGGAATCTCAGGAAAGGAAAAAGTTTAAAGGACAACGATTATTTTACACAGCTGAAAATGGCCGAAGAATAGATACTATTCGTGAATATATTCGGAAGAATTACGAGACAGAGCCGCAACCTTTTGATAATCTTATCAAACGCAATCTGCTCCTAGGGGTGTTGCTCTACAAATCGGCTACGCACACAAATACTTCAGGTGTATTTAAATCCTTTTACAAAGATTTTGGTGGATTTAATAATGATGCCTTGTCGAGGATTTTGATGCCAATTGAATTAGAGCTTCCATTTCTGAGAGATTCCAAATCGAAGCAGAAGGTCTTCCGTGAGGATGCAAATACTTTTATCGACCATACAGTCTGCCGTGGGGTTGATGTCTTGTATCTAGATCCACCTTATAATCAGCATCAGTATGGGAGTAATTATCACATGCTCAATTCAATTGCACTTTGGGATCGGCCAGATGTGAATTCCCAGCTGGATAGGAGTGGTAATCTTGTAAAAAAATCAGGGATACGTGAAGATTGGCGTTCTACCCGGAGTAGTTACTGTTATACGAAATCTGCTATCACAAGTTTTCAGCACTTGCTAGAGCGGGCTGATGCTCACTATATCCTGCTTAGTTACAGTACAGATGGGATAATTCCATTTGATAAGTTGATAGATATCTGCAAGACCAAGGGAAAAATTCAAATATTCTCCAACCAGTATACTACCTGTCGTGGTGGCCGTCAGAGTAATTTCCGTAAAATAAATAATATCGAGTTTGTTATAATTATTGATACGCAGGCAAACTCATCAAAACAGGAAAATGAGCACATATTGAAGGATCTTCAGATGAATAAGATTGCTTTAATTGTGAAGAATACTGTAAATCCTGACAGATTGAAAAGTGTCTTTGATGTGGGAGCAAAAATAAGTAAGAATCTGACGAAAAATAAACTTTTTTTAGAGATGGAAAATGAATTAAGGTGTGATTCTGTATATTTTGCAACTGAACCAACTATCGCAGATATAAAAGAGGCTGAATGTTTGCTCGAATCTGTGATGTGTGAGACAAGGGAAGAGGAGCTTGATGTCTTTATTCGGATGAGCCTCACGACTGGGAAAAAAGAGTATATTCGGAAGATTCCATATTATTTGAAAAAGATAAGTCACAAAAAGTATCGGGAGATCTTTGAGCAGGAGTTAAAAAAGATTGAGCGATTAATTCGCGAAGACCAGCGATTCTCAGTTCTTGAGCCTAAAATTTTTCAAATAAAAAAAATAGCCAGGAAGCGAATTCCCGGCTTTGAGTAGGTTAGATCTTTTCTAGTACCTTGTTTGTCATTTCGACTGTTCCAATCGCTGTAGATTTATCTACTGCAATGTCTCCAGTTCTAAAACCCTCGTTGAGGACTGCATCGACAGCACTCTCTATCGCATCAGCTTCAGCCTGCATATCGAAGCTATATCTTAGCATCATTGCTGCGGAGAGGATAGTTGCAAGTGGATTCGCAATTCCTTTGCCCGCGATGTCAGGTGCAGAGCCGTGAACAGGTTCGTATAAGCCGATTGCACCATCTCCAAGCGATGCAGATGGAAGCATGCCGATTGAACCAGTAATAACAGAGGCCTCATCTGAGAGGATGTCTCCAAACATATTGCCAGTAACAATTACGTCAAATTGACCTGGATTTGTTACAAGTTGCATCGCAGCATTATCAACATACAAGTGGCTTAATTCAACATCTGGGTAGTTTGCTGAATAATCTGTGATAGCTTTTCGCCAAACTCGTGAATTTTCAAGAACATTAGCCTTATCGACAGATGTTAATCTCCCGCTTCGTTTCTGGGCTATCTTGAATGCCACATCTCCGATTCTTTTAACCTCTTGCGCCGAGTACTCCATCGTGTCATATGCGGAATCATCGCCAGTTCGTCCACGTTTTCCGAAGTAGATTCCGCCGATTAACTCGCGGACAATCATTATATCAAGTCCATCGCCAATTACACTTGATTTCAACGGTGAAGACTCTTTTAGAGCAGGAAAGATTACAGCAGGTCTAAGATTTGCATAGACTCCCATACCTTTTCTCAATCTTAGCAGACCAGCTTCTGGTCTCTGATCGCCAGGAAGGTTATCCCATTTAGGGCCACCAAGAGCTCCCATTAGGACTGCGTCAGCAGCATTACACTTGTCAAGCTCTGCCTGTGGAAGAGGGTTGCCGAATTTGTCAATAGCAGCACCACCAGCATAGGCATTCTCGTATTCGAAGTTGTGTCCGAACTTTGCAGTAATCTTATCAAGAACCTTAACTGCTGAATCTACAACCTCTGGTCCTATTCCATCTCCAGGAATCAAAACTATTTTTTTTGTCATTATTTCCTCCAAGTTATATAAAAAAAATTATAAATTTTTTGTGTTCGATTTAATTAAGCTATACTCTATCGAGTCTACAAGTGCAATCCAGCTTGCTTCAATTATGTCAGTTGAGACACCCACTGTTGACCAAGTCTGGCTTCCATTTGTTGATTGTATGAGGACTCTAACCTTTGCTGCTGTTGTGTCAGTATTCTCAATAACTCTTACCTTGTAATCAGTTAAATACATCTCATGTAGTTGTGGATAGAATCCAAGAAGAACCTTTCTAAGTGCCTTATCAAGTGCATTTACAGGGCCATCGCCTTCTGCAGCCGCAATCTCCTCTTTATCTCCGACTTCTACCTTAATCATAGCTGTTGAGCTAAAAGATCCATCTGGTTTTGGTTCATCTACAGTGACTTTGAAGTGTTTGAGTTGGAAAAAAGGATTGTAGTAGCCAAGAACCTTTCTTACATGCAACTCAAAAGAGGCTTCCGCACTCTCGAATTTATAGCCTTGGTGTTCAAGACGCTTGACCGTGTTAATTATATCTACAGTCTCTGGAGACTCTTTTGTCAGTCTTGGTTCAATCTTGTTAACCTTTTTCAGAATAAGGCTTCTTCCAGCCTGCTCTGACATCAAGAATCTTCGCTCATTTCCGACAAGCTCAGGATTCAGGTGTTCGAAAGAGCTTGCGTTTTTATTTACACCATCAATATGCATTCCCGCCTTGTGTGCAAAAGAGGATTTTCCCACATATGGTGCTCTCTCGTTGTGTTTGATATTAGCAATTTCGCTAATCTTTCTTGAAATTTCAGTGATAGAGAGCATATTTTCTTCAGGTATGCAGAGATAGTTTAGCTTAAGTTGTAGATTTGGAATAATGCTTGATAGATCAGCATTTCCACAACGCTCACCAAACCCATTCATTGTCCCTTGTACATGTCGTGCCCCTGCCTCGACCGCCATCATACTGTTTGCTACAGCCATCCCTGTATCATTGTGGCAGTGGATTCCGACATCAACACTGTTACATGATTTGCAAATTTCAACACAGTCTTTAGTCGCATTGAGGATTGTGTAAGGCATTGTTCCGCCATTTGTATCGCATAAGACAATTGCACTTGCACCAGCATTTGCTGCAACCCTGCAGACCTCAAGTGCATACTCCTTATCAGCCTTATGACCATCGAAAAAGTGTTCTGCATCAAATACAACATCTTTGTTATTTTCAATAAAAAATTTAATAGTATCTTCAATCATCTTTAGATTTTCTTCGCGGGTAGTCTTTAAGACATCTGTAACGTGAAAATCCCAAGCCTTTCCAAATATTGTAACACTTGGAGTTTGTGCAAGAAGAAGAGCCTTAACATTCTGGTCATCCTCGACAAAGATATTAACCCTTCGAGTGCTGCCAAAGGCAGTCAAAGAAACATTTTTAAGTTCCATATCTCTAGTTCTTTGAAAAAATTCCATATCTTTTTGATTTGAACCAGGATTTCCTGCCTCAACATAATCAACCCCAAGAATATCTAATGCTTCGAGAACTCTAATCTTATCTTCTATAGTAAAGGAAATTCCTTCAGCTTGTGCTCCATCTCGAAGTGTTGAATCAAAAATTTTAATCTTCTGTCTATTCATAGAAATACTCCTGGAAAAATAACTTGTGATTACATAATATTTTATTACATAAGTAAAATCAATAAATTGAGAACTAAATATTTATTATTCTTTGATTATATTTTATTTTTTAGAAAAAAAATCTTATTTTGGTCATATATTCTATTATACTCTGTTACCAATCTTAAAAAATCCTCTATGCCAAGCGAAAATATAAAAATACCAATCTCAACAGGTAGCTGATCAATCTCTTTATCTACAATAATTTGCTTCTCTTTGTTCTGCTGGGTGAAGATGCTAGCCTGCTTAAATATAGTTGATAACTTCTCGCTTATTATGAAAAAACTGCTATTTCTGTTTAGAGAGTCTTTTAATTCATCGATAGAATTTACTACACTATCAATCATATATCTATTAGGATATATCTATATATTCATTAGGTCAATAAACAATAAGTCTAAATCGAGTTAAAATTACACGTTACATGTTTAAATGCACTTTTGTTCTAGTTGCTTGTATGCACTCTCATATATGGAGTCGAGATGTCATTAAATGATACAGTTATTGAAAATATCAAGAAGTATAGGAAAGTTTGCGGTTTATCTCAAGAAAAATTAGCTGAACTCTGTGGTACCTCCACCTCATATATTGGTCTATTAGAGACGTATAAGAAAAGTCCGAGATTAGATACTATTGAAAGGATTGCTAATGCCTTAGAGATTGAACCAGTTCTTCTTTTTGAGAAAAAGAAGTCTAGCAACGATATAAATGATCCTGAGATCAAAGAGATGCTAATAAATGATTTTAAAAATGTCCTTGATAAATATAAATAGAGGGCTATCCTTTTTTAATCTCAATATTTATTCTAAGAATAAGTTTCGAACCGCCCGCTGCGCTAGATTAACGTGTAGGATTAGTTCAGAATGAACTAATCCATCCGACGAGGGCAGTGTACTCACTGCCAGGAGGATAAGCAGGGTTGAGTCCACAGAACTCAACCGTTCTGCCAGGGCAGTGTACTCACTGCTAAGCAGAACAAGCAGTTAATATGGGAGAGGATTAAGTAGGGATAGTCTATTGCCTATGTTCTTGTGGTGATTTACTAGATTTAATTCATGCCTGAAGCTTTTTTTTGAAAAATCTCTAGGCACGCCTACGGTCTTTAAGTAAGTAAAATATAGTATTTTATCAACCAGCCAAATATCCCTTCTTTCATCTGCGTTAATCTGCGTCCATCGAGTTGCGAAGCAACGGGCGGTTAAATCTTCTTAAGAAAAATTCCTAGAAATAAATTTAAACACATAAGATATTTCCCCTTGCGTTCGTCATAACTTTTGCTTTTAAATTTTATCTTTATTGACCGTACTCTACTCAGGTGGTAATATAAAAGTATGAAAGATATAGAAAAAAAATTAGCTGCTTATAAATCCGCGACTACTAAGGATTCGGCTAAGCCTTATACAAAGGCAGAGTTGATGCATGATATATATATAAAAAATCTAAGAAAATCAGAATCTTCTGAAGGGAAAAATAATTTATCTAGTGAGGTTAAAGCTGAAGCTAAGCCTAATCCAGATTTTAGACATGTTGATAATTCAGCTAATAGCTCGAATAATAGCTCTCAAGTTAATTCTGGTAGCTTTAAATCTGGTTTTTCTCATAATATTCAGAGATTTTCATCACAAGGGAAGGCTTCTTCAGAGAAGACAACTCAAGGAGTAGAACTTCAAATCAGCAATAAGAAGGTTAATAATTCTAATAATCAGAATTCCATAAATTCTAACAGCTCTGCAGATAGGGCAAATCACAACGCAAGTGGTTTCAAGAAGATTAAGACCAAAGAGGAAACTTTTTCTAAAGAAAAAGAGAGAAGAGAGTCTGCAAGAAGCAATCCAGAGACTAGGTCTACTTTGACTCATAGCCAGAAGCTACCTGAGAATAGAGAAAAAGAGTCGAATCTTGTAGCTTTTTTTAAAAAACCAAGGTTTGAAAAGATTTCTACCACAGAATCGCCTCAATCATCTTCAGAGAGTTTAGAGCTTCTCAATGCAACTCAAGAGTCTAACTCTTTTACAAAAAGACTTGAGCCTGAGATAAATATTGATAAGATTGCTGAAGATGCTACTCTCAGTGGTGAGAATTCTATCTTGCTTAAGACAGCGGTGTCAGGAGATGGGTATAAGAAGATAGCAAAATTCCTCATGTTGTTGGGGAAGGACGAGTCAGCAAAGATTTTGAGACAGTTTAATGATGATGAGATAGAGATTATTGCTCGCCATATGTCTCAGATAAAAAAGATTGAAAGTGTTGAGGCTGATTCTTTGTTCAAAGAGTTTAATTTTCTCAAAGAGAGGGCACAAAATCCTAGCGGTGGTATAAATGTAGCTTCAAATATCTTGATAAATGCCTTAGGTAAGGAGAAGGCTGATTTTTTTATAAAGAAAATCTCAGCAAAGAACCAGGAAGCATTTGGATTCTTGAATGATATTGAAGCTTCTCAGCTCTATTTGCTCCTAAAAAAAGAATCTCCGCAGGTATTGTCTATAATTCTCTCTTTTTTAGATAAAAAGCTAGTTAGTGAGTTTCTGAAAATGCTATCACGAGAGAAATCTATAGAGATTATCAAACATCTTGCAGTTGTGAAGAAGCCCTCTTCGGAGATAATTATTAGCATAGAAGATTCTCTGAAGCAAAAGTTAAGAAAGCTTGGTAATGTTGAGACAGATTCTTTTGAAGGTTCCTCTGCATTAGCTGGAATTTTGCGATATATGGATCTAGATGAGGAGGAGGATATTCTCTCTCAGCTAGATAAGGATGACCCAATTTTAGCAGCAGAAATTAGGGAAAAATTGATCACAATAGATTTAATTCTTGGGGTAGACGATATCGAGTTTCAAGATTTTTTGAAGAACTTTACGATTCAGGAACTTGCGACCCTTGTCAAAGGACAATCTAGGGAAATTACTGATAAAATATACAATAATGTTTCGTCGCAACGGCGGGGAGATATCGAAGCTGAGCGTCAGTATCTAGGAGCTATGCACAGTAGAGATGTGAACAAGGTTGTTAAGGAGTTTCTTGCAAGATTGAAGCAGGCTCAGGTAGAGGGAAAGCTCTATATCTATCCAGCGGAGAAGCTTCTGTAGGTTCTAATATGGGAAAAATCTCGATTTTTTTTAAAATGAAATTATTATTTTTGTAAAAATATTGTCTCTTTGAAAAAAAAATACTATTATTCATTGATAAATGGGGTAGAAGACATAGTATTTTTGTTAACTGAATATTTATTATGTTGTTATCTCGAGGAGAATAAATGGTAAAGGAGTATTTACATCCTAACGACTGGGAGAAGTTTAAGACTTTTTCTGATACAAAAGAGACCCCTTTTTTGGTGGTAAATCTTGATATAATCAAGGCTAAATATAGTGATTTGATTTCTAATTTTCCTTTTGCAAAGACATACTATGCAGTAAAGTCTAACCCCGGCGCTGAGGTTATTGAGCTGTTGCGCGATCTTGGCTCGTGCTTTGATATTGCATCAATCTATGAGCTTGATAGGGTTCTTTCCTTAGGCGTATCGCCAGATAGAATTAGTTATGGCAACACAATCAAGAAGGCAGAACATGTACGTTATGCATACGACAAAGGTGTGAGGCTTTTTGTCACTGATAGTGAGGGGGATCTTCGTAATATTGCTAAGGCTGCTCCTGGTTCAAGGATTTTTTGCAGAATTTTGACCGAGGGTGCTGAGACAGCTGACTGGCCTCTTTCTCGTAAATTTGGGTGTCACCCCGATATGGCAGCAGATATGATTGTTCTTGCGAAGAAGCTAGGACTTGAACCTTATGGGCTCTCTTTTCATGTAGGATCTCAGCAGAGAGATATTGGTACATGGAATGCTGCGATTGCAAAGGTCAAGTATATCTTTGACTGGGTCTCTGAAAATGAGGGAATAGAATTGAAGATGATAAATATGGGTGGTGGATTTCCTGCTAACTATCTTTCAAAGACAAACGAGTTAAGCACTTATGCAGAAGAGATTACTAGGTTCTTGGAAGAAGACTTTGGAGAGAATTTCCCTGAGATAATACTAGAGCCAGGTCGTTCTCTTGTTGGGGAGGCTGGGGTTCTTGTGAGTGAGGTTGTCCTTATTTCGCGAAAATCTCGAACCGCACTTGAGCGATGGGTCTTCACTGATGTAGGAAAATTTTCTGGACTTATTGAAACTCTAGGGGAATCAATAAAGTATCCAGTCTACTGCGACCGTAAAGGAGAGACAGAAGAGGTTATCCTTGCTGGACCTACCTGTGACAGCCAAGATATTATGTATGAAAATTACCATTATGAGTTACCTTTAAGCCTCTCAATCGGTGATAGACTTTACTGGCTTTCGACCGGCGCATACACATCGAGCTACAGCTCAGTGGAATTTAATGGTTTCCCTCCTCTAAAGACATATTTTATCAAGTAACTGATAACTTTCTTGCAAAGAAATTATTTTTTTCCAAAAAAAACATATATAGAAGAAACCTATCAAAGAACTGAATCTTTGATAGGTTTTGCAAGAAAAGTATCAGGTGTTTTTTTTGTGTTATAAAATGTTATAATATTATATATTTTGGTTGACGTATCACTTTTCCCCACTTATAATTCTTTTATGAATGAACTACAGAATTTACTTAGAAAAAAGCAGTCGCAGGAAGTTGCTCCTATGATTCATCAGTGCAAAGAGACAAAAATGTATAATCTCTATCCAAGCTTCCCCTCTGAGGGGGAAATTCATGCTGGGATTTCAGCACTCAAGTGCAGTTTAGTATCACTGATGAGGCAGAAAGAGTGTCGAACAATTGGCTTTGATGGATATGAAGGTGTAGATTGGGATAATTTAGTAGAACCAATAGCAAAGCTTCTCCAATTAGATGGATACGAAGTTGTTAGATTTTCTACTCAATCTATTCTGAAATCTGAACGAGAGATTGAGCTGATGGTTAGAGATTACCTTGGTGGGGATGATCCAATCTTTGGATATCGTTTTCCTGGAAGATTGGAAGAATTTTTTGATAATAAAAAAGTAAAAACTATGAAAAAGAAAATTTCATCACTTTTGTCAAAGGGAGATGAAAATACAATTATTATTGTCGATGGAGCTGGCGCATTTTTATTTGACTTCAAGTTAGTGATGGTATATGCGGATTTTCCTAAAAATGAGTTACAGTTCAAGGCTAGGGCAAGAGCTGTTGCACCACTGGGGGTTAGATTAGCTCTTCCACCAAAAGTAGCCTACAAAAGATTTTACTTTGTCGATTGGCCAGTGTTAAACAGGTGGAAAGCTCAGTTTTCCAGCAAAATAGATCTTATTGTTGATAGTCAGCAAGGTTCTCAGCCTGTATTTCTTGATGGTTATTCATTTCGTAGAAGTCTAAAGAAGATGAGCTTGAATTTTTTTCGTGTCCGGCCTTGGTTTGAGTCTGGACCTTGGGGTGGACAGTGGTGTAAGAAGCATATTCCAGCCCTTCCCGAAGTGGACAATTATGCCTGGTCGTTTGAGCTTATTGTACCAGAGAACGGATTATTGTTAAGTCATAAAGATTTGCAGCTTGAGATTTCCTTTGATTGGTTGATGTTTCTTGAGGGAGAATCTGTTCTCGGTAAACATTTTCCAATTTTCGGCTATGATTTTCCCATTAGATTTGACTATTTAGACACATTTTCAGGTGGAAATCTTTCGATCCAATGTCATCCTAAACCTGATTATATTAAGAAAAATTTTGGTGAGTCTTTTACCCAAGACGAAACCTACTATATTCTTGATGCGAGACCTGGCGCAAAGGTTTTTCTTGGATTTAAAGATGATATTTCACCCGACCACTTCAGAGCTGAGCTAGAGGAGAGTCTAGCTAATAATACCCCAGTTAAAATTGAAGAGTTTGTTCAGACCCATCCCGCTTCGAAGCATGATCTTTTTTTAATCCCTTCTGGAACTATTCACGGCTCAGGAATTGATAATCTTGTTCTGGAAATCAGCTCGACACCCTACATCTTTACTTTTAAACTCTATGACTGGTTGCGACCTGATCTGGATGGACAGCCTAGACCATTGAATATTAAGAGAGGCTTTGAAAATTTAGATTTCTCAAGAAGAGGAAGGCGAGTCAAGGAAGAGCATATTGCAGTTCCACACTTAATTGAAAAAGGAGAAGGTTGGACCAAATACCATCTTCCGACGCACAGGGAACACTTCTACGATGTTCACAGATACGAGTTCTTTACTTCAATTGAGGATGATACCTGCGGAGTGGCTCATGTCCTCAATCTAGTTGAAGGTGAATCAATAATTCTTGAGACAGCAAATGGAATGAGTCAAAAATTTAATTATGCAGAGACCTTTGTTATCCCTGCCTCGGCTGGAAGATATAAATTGACAAATTTAGGAAGTATTCGTGCAAAAGTGGTTAAGGCATTTGTCAAAGAGAGTCCGATAATTTAGTTTTAAAGAGGAAGGTTTTTATGAAAAAAGAAAAAAATAAAAAAGCTATTTATATTTTATTGTGTGCCTCTGTCGCAGGATTAGGCGGATTACTCTTTGGGTATGACACAGCAGTTGTAAATGGGGCGATAGGGTATCTTCAGCACCATTTTGATTTATCAGCTCAGATGAAGGGTTGGGCAGCTTCAAGCGCGTTAATCGGTTGCATAATTGGTGCTGCATTCGGAGGCTTTGTTGGAGATTTGATAGGTCGAAAAAAATCTTTACTAATTTCTGCTCTGCTCTTCGCACTATCTGCAATGGGTTCTGCTCTTCCCGAGACCCTTAACCAATTTATCTGGTTCAGATTTATTGGAGGAGCAGGCGTGGGGGTTGCTTCAATTATATCTCCTCTTTATATTTCGGAATTATCTCCACCAAGGTTTCGAGGAAGATTAGTCTCAATCTATCAGCTTGCAATTGTTTCTGGAATTTTATTAGTCTTTTTTATAAATATGTTAATATCTCGTAGCGGAGATCTTGCCTGGAATATTGACTCTGGCTGGAGGTGGATGTTTGGTTCAGAGGCTATACCTGCGGTTATATTCGGTGTTCTAGTCTTATTTGTACCAGAAAGTCCTCGTTGGCTTATCTCAAAAGGAAAAGTTGATGTTGCAGAATCAATTCTATTGAAGATCAATGAAGAGAAAGTCGCCTATGAGGAGGTTCGTGCAGTTCGGGAGGTTCTTTCAGTTGAAAAAGTTGAGATTATCACACTTTTTAGTCGAAAATACAGATGGCCAATCTTCATTGGTATTGGACTTGCGATCTTATGTCAGTTTTCAGGAATAAATGCGATTATGTACTATTCTACAGAAATTCTTGCATCTTCTGGTTCAACCCTCGATTCGGCATTTTTTCAGACTGTTCTCATCGGTGTAATCAATCTCTTGTTCACCTTTGTTGCGATTCTCGCTGTCGATAGGTTAGGTCGCAAGAAGTTACTTATTATTGGGACAGCTTTTCAAGTAATAGCTTTGTCACTGCTCTCTCTTTTCTTTGCAATCCAGGCAAACACTTTCTTGATGCTTCTCTGTATCTTTGTCTTTGTCGCAGCATTTGCCATGGCTTTAGGTCCACTTCCCTGGATTATTATATCAGAAATCTTCCCGACAAAGGTCAGGGGTGCTGCAATGTCAGTTGCAACCTTCTTTTTGTGGCTAGCTTGCTATGCAGTCACACAACTCTTCCCAATCTTTGTTGACAAACTCGGCAACATAGGAACATTTCTGATCTTCTCATTTTTTAGTCTCCTAGGATTGCTCTTTGCAATTTTTGTTATTCCTGAGACAAAAGGCAAAAGTTTAGAGGAGATTGAACTAGGGTGGAAGAGATGAGATTTTTATATTAGTGTGAGTTTTATTTTATCAAATATTTTATAGGAGATGTAAAAAATAATGAGAAAAATTTTATTGGTCTTTTTTATTTCTTTTTTGGCAGGGTGCTCAAGCCTTGTTGAAAGTGATTACCAGAATTTAGAGACAGTTCATGTCGTTTTCAAGACTCATTTTGATATTGGCTTCACTGATATGGCCGATAAGGTCGTTGAAAAGTATAGTACAGATTTTACCTCAAAGGTAATTAAAATTTTAGAATCAAAGGTCTATTCAGATCAGGATTTTGTATGGACTGTTCCAGGCTGGCCAATGAATGAAATTTTAAAACGGAATAGAGCAAATAATCCAGAAACATTAAAAAGGCTTGAACAATACCTTTACGATGGTTCTATTCGTCTCCATGCACTTCCTTTCACTATTCAGTCAGAGGCAATTACTCCTGAAGGCTTGATAAACTCTTTAAAATACAGTAGAGATTTATGTAAAAAATACAATATGCCTCTACCAACTGCAGCTAAAATGACAGATGTACCAAGTCATAGCTGGATGTTGCCATCTATTTTGAGTAAGGCTGGGATTAATTTTCTTCATTTAGGCTGTAATCCTGCAAGTCAGTCGCCAGAAGTCCCTCTGTTTTTTTTCTGGGAGGGACCAGATGGATCTCGACTCTTGACTTCATATGTAGCTGAAAATTACGGAACAGGAGTTCTTCCTCCAAAAAGCTGGAAGTATAAAAATTGGTTAGCAATGATTATGACAGGCGACAATGCTGGACCTCCAAGTTCATCCGAAGTCAGAAGTATTCTGCGGCGAGCAAATCTTTCTTTGCCTCGTGGCGTGAAGATTAAGATTAGTAGCTTAGATGAATTTGCTGATTCTTTTCTTGCTGAGAACCCGGATTTGCAGATTGTTCGTGGTGATATGCCAGATTCATGGATCCACGGTATGCAAACTGCTCCAATGGCAACAGCCGCATACTTTAAGGCTATGAAACAAACTGAGAGCGCAAAGAAAATTTTAAGTTTTTCAAGCGTGGAGCATGATTCTTTAATTATTAATCATGTAGAGAAGGTCTATGATGATATTATTCGATTCAGTGAGCACACCTGGGGGATAAATACTGCTTATATGAAAAGAATTTATGGACAACAGTGGATTACAGCAAAAAAAAGAGGCGATTTTAAGCGTCATGAAGATTCTTGGGATGAAAAAAACTTTTTTGCATACCGTGCTGAAGAACTTTCCGCTGAATTATTAGAGATAGCTGGACAGCATTTGCAGAAATTTTCGAGTTCAGATCTCATCGTCTGGAATGGTTCGCTCGTTCAAACCTCTTCATGGGTCAGGCTTCCTTTTGAAAATATGGAAAAGATACCATCATATATTGTAGATATTGCTACTAATCAGCAGAGTCAAGTTGTTAATGATAACAGCAACTTTCTTGCTTATGTAAAAAATATAGCCCCATGCAGTTTTAAGAGTTATAACTATGTTTTTGATAATCATGATGTTGGATCGTTAGTAACACTTGATCAGAAATTTATCGAAAATGAGTATTATCTTTTGGAAGCTGCCACAGATGGATCAGGTTTAGCAAAATTCTATGATAAAGAGGATTTAGTCGATTTTGGTAAGGTTGTAGATGAAGAAGGCGTACGCTTTGGTGGATTATTTCATCGGGTACATGGTGCAGATGATGTGAACCGTTACCTAAGGCAATATTTGAAGATTCACCCCGACTGGGCCTATAATGATATGGGAAAGAGGGATTACCCAGAAGTCGATTCTCGAAACTCAAAAAGAGAGAATATTACTGTAGAGTATCTTGCATTCTCAGGAGGGCATAAGGCTGTTGTCTCATATAATCTTAGTCCATCTAATGATTTCGTTACTATAGAATATATTCTACGACAAGGAATAAAAGAGTTAGAGGTAAAAATTTATTGGGATGACAAAACTCCGACCTCATATCCTGAGTCTGCATGGCTCTCTTTTCCTGTTTCTCAGGACTTTTCAAATTATCGTATAGGCCGTCCGATGTCGGTTATAAATCCTATGGTTGACATAGTTTCAAATAGCGGGCTTGACCATTTTGCTATTCAGCAGGGTGTAGGAATCTTTAATGATGAAAATATTTTTTTAACTGTTGTGCCTGAAGACTCAGTGCTTGTTAGTTGTGGAAGAATAGGCACATATAGATTTTCAAAGAAATTTTATACTGAAAAAAAAGGATTATATATAAATCTTTTCAATACTCAGTGGGGGACAAATTATCCACAGTGGGTGGATGGTCGACTTGAATTTTCTTCAAAACTCTCTAGTGGTAAGATTAAATCTAATGACACTAGCTGGCTTACTCGTTATGCAATATCGAAAAACAACCCATTGTTGGCTTTCAATAATAGTCGCAAATCTGAGATATCAAATCCCTTGTTGGATAATCTTATCGAAGTGAGAAGTGGAAATATTGATTATACTGTGTCGTTAGCTAGCGATTTTACTCTTGTTCGAGTCTGGGAACGTTCAGGCGTTTCCTCAAGCTTTAGTCTCAAGGAGTCGGAGGATTATCAGCTCTTTGTTACTGACCTGTTTGGTTCAGAAAGTAGGATTTTAGAAAAAAAGAATATTGAACTTTCAGCGTGGTCTTTTATCACGCTAAAAATAGAGAGAAAATAGTGGAGGTTTGTTGTGAAAAAGGGAGTTTTGAAGTTTTTTGCCATTGCGGCTCTTCTGTCGGTTATTGCTGGTTGTGTCGGTAGTTCCGGGGGAAGTTTTATTGGGGATAGTTCTAGTTTGACTAGAAATTGGACCATTTACTTAATCCATCATACACATTTGGATATTGGGTATACTCATCCGCAACAGGAAGTTCTGGAAATCCAGTGGCGCCATCTTGAGAAGGCTATGGATTTAATTGAGGCTACTTCATCAAATCCTGAAGGTGAGAGATTTGTCTGGAATCCAGAAGGAATGTGGGGTGTTGAGAAGTGGCTTGAGCAGGCAAGTGCTGAAAATCGGGCGAGATTTATCAAACATGTGCAGGCAGGGAGCATAGGTCTCTCAGGATTCTATGCAAGTCTGCATACATATTATCCACGTCCGGCAGAGTTAATGGCAATGTGCAGTGCAGGGCGTGAGCTTGCGGATATTACAGGAGTTAATATTAGAAATGCAATGATTACTGATGTTCCAGGTTGGTCGTGGGGTCTTGTTGAGACAATGGCTAAGAATGGGATCCGTTACTTTTCCGCAGGTCCTAACGAGTTTGATAGAATTGGTAATATCTTTGAGGCTCGTGGAGATAGACCATTCTGGTGGGTCTCTCCATCCGGCAAGGAGAAGGTGCTTGTCTTTGTCCATGGAAAAGGTTACTCCTGGGCGCATGAGTGGGGAACAGAAAAATACAAAGGCCCCGATGTCTATCCCTTTCCAACTCGCCACGTCTCTGGAGATGATACTTCAAAGTGGTTTTTATCGTATCTGGATAGTTTAGAAAAATCTGACTATTATCCATATGATATTCTTCCTATGAGATACAATGTTGGAGCTGATAATGGTCCGCCAGATGAGTATATTACGCAGAGAATTTCACGATGGAATAGGGCAAATCCCAAGGTTCAGATAAAGCTAGTAACAGTAGATCAAGCTATGGAGGCATTTGAGAAGAAATATGGTGATCTTCTTCCTGAATATCAGGGCGATTTTTCTGGTTACTGGGAAGATGGAGCAATGTCTACAGCACGTGAGGTTGGTATTGTCCGTGATGCGGCTGAACAGATTGAGAGATTATATCAGACCTCGGCAATCTCGAAGCAGAGTGATGATTTTTTAAAAAAATCGTACAAGACACAAAAAGAGATTATCCTCTTCGATGAACACACCTGGGGTGCTCATAATTCAATCTGGCAGCCAGATTTGGAGTTTGTTAAGAGCCAATGGGCGTGGAAGCGACAGCGAGCACTTGACAGCGCCGACTTCTCATCTCAGATGGTTAAGTCAAAGGTCGCAGAACTATCCGCGCCCGTTGATGGTTCTCTCTCTTTTTTTAATCCTCACAGCTGGAGCTTGAGCGAAGTCTTTTACATCCCAGCAGAAAAGGCTGGCGATTATATCTCAGTTGAGGATCTTTCAGGTCAATTGCTACCGTCTCAGAAGCTTTCAGATGGACGCATCGCCTTCTTCTCTGAGATACCACCTTTTGGTCAGCTCTCTGTCCGACTCTCATCCCTGAAATTCCAGGGCGAGGCTATTGCTCACTCAGAAGTAAGGCTCTCAAACAGCAAGTTGGATATAGTTTTTCACAAGAAAAAAGGAGTTATCTCATCTATAAAAGATAAAGCAAGTGGCAAGGAGTTTGTTAATCAGCTTAATTCTGATGGATTTAATCGCTATATCTATGTCAAAGGTCTTCATGGCAAATTAGGCAAGAGGACAAAGACAGGCAGGGTCAGCTTTGAGATTGTCGATAACGGTCCTGTTGTCGCAACAATCCGTGTAAAAAGTTGCCCAGCTGGCTCGATTCGTCTCATTTCTGAGATTACTCTTGAGCAGGATTCTCCATTTTTTAAGGTAAAAAATATAGTTGACCGCCCGCAGATTCGGACAAAAGAGGCTATTCTATTTGCTTTTCCATTTAATATGGAAAATTCAAAGCTTTATTATGATGTTGCCTTCGGTCGTGTGAATATCGAGAAAGAGATGCTTGATGGAGGTTGCCGAAGTTATGTTACTCCTAACCGCTATTTTGAGTTGTCAGGAAATGGATCGCAGGTTACTGCTGTACTTGTCGATGCTCCAATGATTCAGCCGTTTGATATAAATACAGATGAGAAAGTCAGAGGATATCCTAAAAAATTTAAGGCAAACAACGGTTTAGTCTATTCCTACGTGATGAATAATTACTGGCATACGAATTTCAAGGCAGATCAGCCTGGTGTTACATCTTTCAGATATCTCTTTAAATTTGGTGCTCAGGGAGAGGTTCAGGATTCAGCAAGATTTGCTGCAAGCCAGATGCAAAAGCCAATTCTACTTGAAGGTAGGAAAGGTCAGTCTCTTGTTCATGATGTTTCTGCATGGTTAGATCATCCGCAGGTTGCTGTGAAGTTTTACCCGGATGGGAAAGAGCTAGCACTATACTTGCAGAATGATTCAAATTCTGTGGTTAAACACGCAGGTCTTGAGTTAGCGCCATATGAGTTGAAAAAAATTAAGGTTTTAGATTAAGTTTATCAGATTTCTGTTAGGATTCTACAACGATTAGCTTGACACCTAGTCGTTGTATCTCTTTTTTTGTCTCTTCATCTATCCCAGAATCTGTTATCAAGGTATCTAGACATTTTACATCTGCGACTTTCATCAAGGATTTTTTCCCAAACTTAGACGAGTCAAAAAGTCCAATTACCTTATTACAGGATTTAAGCATTGCCTGCTTTACTTGAATATCTAGGGGATGAGGATCGGTTATTCCATATTCAATATCAAATCCCACGCCACTGAGAAATAGAGTATCAGCCTGGTAGTTTTTGAAAAAAGTTTCAGCTGTCGGTCCGACAAGGGTTCGTGAGATCTCTCGGAGAATTCCGCCGCTTGATATCAGAGTCAGCTCTGGCATAAGCCTGCACGCATCATCCATAATCTTTAGGCTATTTGTGAGGATTGTCATCTGTTCTTTTTTTAAAAAATTGACAATTTCACATACTGTAGTTCCACCCTCAAGTATTATTATT
Organism: Spirochaetales bacterium; assembly: GCA_016936615.1. Classification (GTDB taxonomy): domain Bacteria; phylum Spirochaetota; class Spirochaetia; order JAFGXN01; family JAFGXN01; genus JAFGXN01. The sequence continues at coordinate 26,699 of JAFGXN010000003.1, forward strand.
TGATCTTGTTCAATCAAGTTTTGTGCTGCGTATTTGACTATAGCACGCTTTTGAGCCTTATTGACAATACTCTTCTCGGTAAAGTGGTTTTCTCCACTATTCAGGTTATTTGTTAGGGTTACTCCGCCGTGTAGGCGACTGATTTTACCATTTTCCTCTAGAAATTTAAGATCTCTCCAAAGGGTCATAGGCGATATGTCAAAGATTTCGTGAAGTTTTTTTATGGATAGAAACTCTTCGTCTTTAAGAAGCTCTAAAATTTTAGATTGTCTCTGCTGTGCTATCATTCTATAAGCTTAATATAATCGTTTCATCTGGTCAATAGCAAAAAAACAACCATTGTTACGATTAGCTATCAGTTCAATCTATTCTACCTATTCTTTACGTTTTCCTTTCGAAAAACATAAGGGAAAAAGCCAATTTTGTGACTAATCAAAATCTCTAGAAA
>JAFGXN010000032.1 GCA_016936615.1 Spirochaetales bacterium
TAAATAGGGGCAGTAAATGAAAACTGTATATGTAAAACCTCAAGATGTTGAGAGAAAATGGTATTTAATTGATGCCGAAGATAAGATTCTTGGTAAAGTCGCAGTAGAAGCTGTTAAGATTTTAAGAGGAAAGAACAAACCTTTTTTTGTTCCTCATCAGGAGATTGGTGACTTTGTTGTGATTATCAATGCTGATAAGGCAAAGGTTACTGGTGGAAAAGAAGAGAAGAAGATGTATCACAGATACTCTGGTTACATGGGTGGATTAAGATCTGAGAACTACGGATCTTTAGTAAGCAGAAAGCCTACAGCACCAATGGAAAAGGCTATCAAAGGTATGCTTCCAAAGAACAGACTTGGAAGAAAGCTTTTTACAAACGTTAAAGTCTATGCAGGATCTCAGCATCCTCATGGAGCTCAGAAACCAGAACTTTTTGAAATAAAGAAATAAGGAGTCGGAAGTGTCTATAAATTTGGCTTGTGGAACAGGAAGAAGAAAAACTTCAGTAGCTAGAGTATATTTTAGAGAAGGCTCTGGAGTAATTACTGTAAATGGAAGAAAGGCTGATGAGTACTTTGATGTCAGCTCTAAATTGGATTTTGTAAAGAAACCTCTTCAGGTATGTGATGCTGAAGGTAAATACGATCTTTTAATTAACGTGAAGGGTGGTGGTATCAATGGTCAGGCTGGTGCTTGTGCTCATGGTATAGCTAGAGCTCTTGTTGAACTTGATGAGAATAACAGACCAACTCTTAGAAAGAATGGTCTATTAACTCGAGATTCAAGAATGGTTGAGAGAAAGAAATATGGTCAGAAGAAAGCAAGAAGAAGATTTCAGTTCTCAAAGAGATAATCTATCAATTCTTGTCATTTCTCAAGGGAATTATCCAAATTCTTTGAAAATAGAGCTGTCAGACAGCTCTATTTTTTTTGTGTCAGATAGCTTCTGGTTTGAGAGACATCTTGGAATAGGCTGTTTTATTGATGATGAATTGTTAAAGCTGATTACATGTGAGGATGAATTTGTTCGCTGTTATGCAAAGTCCTTGGATCTTATCTCCTATCGGGAACATGGAAGAGAGGAGTTGTCAAGAAAATTGAAGCTTCGCGGGTTTTCTAATTCTATCGAAAGGGTTCTAGATCTCTTAGTTGAGTATAATTACATCGATGATTCACGTTATGCAGAGCTATTAGTCGAGGAATTGATTAGAAAGAATAAAAGCAAGCAGTATATTTTTTCAAAACTCATGTCTAGGGGGCTGGATTTCTCGACAATTAAAGAGACTTTAGATGTTCGATATACTTCAGAAATAGCAAAACAGATTGTAGAAGATGTAATTTTTACAATATCTTTAAAAAAAACTCTAAAAAAAGATGAACTTCTTCGAATATTAGTTAATAGAGGATTTGAATATTATTTGATTAATGATATAATTAAAAAAAACGTAGATATTTGAATTTAAAACTTTTCATATTTGAAAAGCTATGTTAAAATTAAATATCCACTGAGGAATGGGGTATAACAAAATGGTAAGAAAAAGAAAAAAAGTTAAAATTTATTCCGCCCTTGAAGTTGCGAATATCTGCGGGGTGGTCAATCAAACAGCGATTAATTGGATAAAGAAACAGCATCTTAAAGCTTTTACTACTCCTGGCGGACAGTATAGAGTCTATGCTGATGATCTTTATGGATTTTTGAGAGATAGGAATATGAAGATTCCTGATGAGGTCTTAGAACTTGGTGAGAATGCTAAGCAGACTCACATCTTGATAATTGACGATGATAGAGATTTAAGTAATGTCTTGAAGGGAATTATCTCTAGTAGTTTTGATTCTGCGGTTGTTACGCAGGCCTTTGATGGTTTTGAAGCAGGCCAATTGCTTTTTGAGGTGAAGCCTCAATTGATTATTCTTGACATTAACCTTCCTGGCGTAAATGGGCATAAGCTTTGCAGAAAGATAAAGAATTCTGAAAATCTAGATAATCCTGTAGTTATTTCAGTTAGTGGTATGGATAATGAGGTCGAAGGGTCTAAGATTATTAAGGAGGGTGCAGATGCATTCTTTCAGAAGCCACTTGAGTATGATAAGTTCTTAGGTAAGATTAAAGAGTTAGTTAATATTTGATTTATATTTTATAGATAGAGACTGGATTGAGTTCCAGTCTTTTTTTTGCAAAAAAGAAGGAGCATCTTTAAAATTAAATGATAGTTGTGCTATCGTTAATTTTGCCTGATTATTTTTATTCTTTCTATTCGATTTTTCTCTATTTACAAACTCAAATTTGGGGTGTATAGATACTAGACATTATTTTAGAAACGATTTGTTTAAATTACGGAGGTAAAAATGTCTAAAGTTGAGGTCCTAGTATGAGTGATATGAGTAAAAAAGTTTTGTTTGCTTCGGTTTTTGCTCCATATGGAGTAAAGAACAGGTATGCAGAGTCATTGGGTATGCAGATGGAGCTGATGAATAATCAGGTCACGCGACAGCAGGGGGTACACTCTCCTCGTCAATCTTATCTATCGTTTGCACTTTATCTTTTAGCTGAAAATATTCACCTTCCAAGTACTGTTCTTGATTTCCCAAGGTGGAAGGATTTTGTTAAGGAGTTGAAAAAAGGGTACTCTCATGTGGCGATTTCATTTATTGTGCCAAATGTCTTGAAGGTTAAGCGAATGACTGAGTATATCCGTAAGCATTATAGCCATGTAAAGATTATTCTTGGTGGTTATGGCACGGTTATTCCTAACCTCAAGGAGATGGTTGATTATGATTATTTGAGTGAGGGTGAGGGGGTAAAATGGATGCGTCAGTTCTTTGGAACTTCTTTGGATCTTCCTGTCAAGCATCCTATATTGAGAAATCCTGTCTACAACTACATTTATGGATTAAAGACTAAGGCTAGAGGGTCGGTTATTTTCCCCGGAGTGGGTTGTGAAAATGCTTGCAAATTCTGTATTACTTCGCACTATTTTAAGAAGGAGCATGTCTCGTTGTTGCCAACTGGACAATCTGTCTATGATGTTTGTCAGGAAGCTAATCAGAGGCTTGGCGCGAAGACCTTCATGGTGCTTGATGAGAATTTTCTAAAACACGAGCAGAGAGCAAGGGAGCTTCTTCAAATCATGGAAAAAGAGGAGAACCCGTACTCCTTTGTCACTTTCTCTTCTGCAGAGAATATTAAGAGGATGGGCGTTGATTTCATGGTACGCTGTGGTATTACTAGGATTTGGGTTGGGGTAGAGTCTAAAATGAATCTTCATGATAAGACTAAAGGAATAGATTTGAGAGCCTTGTTTGAAGATCTACGTGCCCACGGTATTATTGTCCTCGCATCAACTATCTTGTTTCATGATCATCACGATAAGGATACTATCAAAGAGGAGATAGATTGGGTATGTGAGCTTGACACAGACTTAGTTCAGTTCATGAATTATACTCCTATCCCTACTACTGAGTTGTATCGGGAATTAAAGGAACAAGGAAGAATTAAGAATATTCATCCGCGACATTTAAGTGGTGCTGGTGAGTTAGCTTTTGACCATCCCCATTTTAAGAAGGCTAAAGACCATGAGCGGCTGTTGCGAAAGGCTTTCAGGCGCAAGTACCTAAAGGGCGGTCCTGCTATTGCCCGTATGGCTCAGACTGCGCTGAGAGGGTATGTAAGGGTAGATGCGGATTATGAATATCGACAGAAAAATTCCTTGATCTGGGATTCTGAAGGTAGGAGTTATAAGAAATCTGATTTCTTTGTTGAAGATGCTTTCATGCCTAAGAGAATAGAGACTATGAAGAGGGAGGCCTTGCGATATCGGCCTGGTCTTATTGCTGCCCTTTTTTTCAGTCCTAATCGAAGTAGTCGCAGATATGTTATGTCAGTTATTCGGGAATTTTCAGATGTGTTTGGTCGTGGAAAGTTTTCTTTTAAACTTCAGGCTTCTATTTTGCTTCTTTCTGGAGGAATCGAGTGGATTCGGATACAGTTTAATCGGGTTTTCAGGAGAGAAGGTATTATTCGTCAGCCTCCAGTTGTTCGAAAAGAGTACCAAGGATTGAAGTAGTAAAAAAAATCCCCGAGAAGATCTCTTCCGGGGATATTTTTTTATTTTCGGTTATTCCACCACTCTTTGAAAATTTTGTTCTCTTTTTTTTGAAACTTAATAGCTATTTTCTCTGAAAGAAGTGAAAGAGATAGTGAAAAGATAAATCTATTTGAAGGGTAGATTTTCTTTTTGTCTTTCAGTATTCCTTTTATTGTCTTCTGTGAGGCTCTCTCTAGGTCTTGAACAAGTGTTGGAAGTGGTTCGTCTTTATTTGAGAAGAAAGGAGTTACCATTCCAACTGGGTAGATAGTCTGTATCATTTGACCCTTTTCTAGCTCAAAGCTAAATGCTGAAGTGAAGTTATGAATCGCAGCCTTTGTCGAAGTGTATAGAGCAAGTCCTGGTATTGGAAAATATGCTACTCCACTTATTGTAACAAGAAATCGGAAAGGTTCTTTGCCCTTTAGCTCTTGCATCTTCTCTAGTGAGTAGATTGGTGAGAATACATTTGTCTCGTATATTTTAGAAATATGCGCCCAATCTGGTTTCTCTATTTTTTCATGGTAGCCAAAGCCTGCATTTGCGAAGAATATATCAGGGTTTTGAAAATCTTTTTTTATTATTTCAAAAAGGGTATCTACCCCTTCTTTAGACGATATATCGCATTCTACCTTTTTTAAGTTAGGATGTTCTGTCTCCATTTTGCTGGTGTTTCTCGCAACAGCAAGTATTGATGCGCCTTTTTCAAGGAATATCTCTGTTAGACGCTTTCCGTAGCCAGAAGACGCTCCAGTTATTACTATTTTTTTACCTTTTGGATCCATATCGTGCCTCCCTATGATTAATCTTTTTTTAACATTTTTTAATCTAAAAGTAAAGGCTTTTCATTCTCGAAGAATTTTTTTATTAGTCCTGGATCGTTAGCGCAGATTCCTTTAACTCCAAGTTCTGCTAATCGTTGCGCTTCATTTGTGTCATCGACTGTCCAGGTCATCAGGTCGTATTTCATAATCTTTGTATCGATTGAGACTGAACTCTTTGTTATCGTGTCGAACCGGGGCTTAAGGATGTTGCAACCTACAAGTCTTCCTTCTCCGTGGCGGAGGAACCATGGGACTTCTTTCTTGCGAGAGTAGATTACAGCAGTGTTCTTAAATCCTAAATCGATTGCAAATCTCACAGCTATTGGATCAAATGATGAAATTATGCAATTTTCTTCTAGGCCATAATCTCTTATTAGTTCAATTGTTGCTTTTGCTAGAGATCTTCTTGTCGCCTTTGTCGGTTTGAGTTCAATATCGTAAAAAACCTTGTTCTTGAGAAGGTCGAAGACTTCGTTGAGTGTTGGAATCTTCACATTTTTATATTCAGGATTGTTCATGAATGTAGCAGCATCAACTTTCTCTATCTCAGAGTAATCAGAATTTTCTACATCAACCTCGATATCTCCAACTCTCTTTGTATTGTGATCGTGGGTTACAACTATTTCTCCAGATTTACAGATGTGTACATCTAATTCGACAGCTTGAATCTTTTTCTTTAACAGCAATTCAAAGGCAGGTAGTGTGTTCTCAGGTGCTATGCTACTATAGCCTCTATGTCCAAAAATAATTGGTTTCTCAGAATTTTGTATCTCTTCGTAGGTTATTGCCATATATCTCTCCTGTGATTATTTTACTTTATTCAGGTTTGATTGTAAATTAGATTTTATCTTACTATTGCATTTTTCCCACAAGCTAGCTATTTGCTTGTTAATTGCTTGAGATCTTGCGTGGTTTTAAAAGAATTTTAATAAATTTGTTGAGAAAAATATGCTACTCTATATTTTTTTTAAAGAAAAATGTATACTTTTTTACTATGAAAGAACAAGAATATGAGGTATCGGTACCGATTGCTGCGCTTGCAACACCTTGGGCGGAGTCAGCGATTGCGATGATTAGGATCTCTGGTGATGATGTTGTTAGATTGGTTAGTAAGATTTTTTCTTCGCCACAGAGATTGATTGAGGCAGAGGGGAATTCTGCCATTTATGGAAAAATTTTAAGTTGCGACGATAAGGCTGCCGAGATTGATGAGGTGTTGCTCTTTGTTTTTCGAAGCCCGAATAGCTTTACTGGCGAGGAGTCGGTGGAGATTTCCTGTCATGGTAGTCTTCCTGGGATTAAGTTGATTCTTGATGCTCTTTTTGCGGTTGGGATTCGAGCTGCTTTGCCTGGAGAGTTTACATTTAGGGCTTTTATGAATGGAAAAGTTGATCTGACTGAGGCTGAGGCTATTTGTGATCTGGTAAAGTCAAAGACTGTAAAATCTCACTCTCTTGCTTTGCACCGACTTGGTGGTGCTGTATTTAAGATTATTGATGATATAAAAAATAAAATTCTTGATATTGTTAGTCTTGTTGAGCTGCAGTTAGATTATCCTGGAGATGAGATTGAGGATGATACTGAGTTGGATCTTGGTAGCTTTAGTCAAATTATCGACAACATTGAGGCCTTGGCAGATACTTACGCTACTGGTCGAATCTTTCAGGATGGGATAAGGGTTGCGCTGTGTGGGCAGACTAACTCGGGTAAATCATCGATTTTTAACATGTTTCTCAAAGAGGATAGGTCTATTGTCTCTGATATACATGGGACAACCCGTGATTATCTGGAGTCGATGATCTCTTTGCGTGGTATACCTATCACTCTCTTTGACACTGCGGGAATTAGGGTCTCTGCAGACCCGATTGAAATGGAAGGGATTAGGCGGGCTCAAGAGGTTATCGACGGATCAGATATTATTGTCTATGTCGTTGACTCTGTTAAAGGGGTTGAGCTGCAAGATGACGATTTCATGAAGCAATTTGAAGATCGGAAGATCTTGCGTGTTTGGAATAAGGCTGATCTCAGCAGTGATAAGCTTCCGGATGGGTTTGTTTCATTTAGTGCTGTAACTGGCTTAGGCTTTGCAGATTTGGAGAATTCAATTGTCAAATTAGCTTCAGTTAGCGAATTAACAGGAAATGAGGCTTTGATAGATTCAGCGCGACAAAAGAGTTTGCTTGATTCTGCAGCAGTGTCGATGAAATTGGCGGTGGATGCGGTTAAAAGTGGGGAATCGACTGATGTTGTTGCCCTTTATCTAAAAGAATCTCTTGATTCTCTTGGAGAAATAACAGGCGAGGTTACCTCAGCCGATATCCTTCATAATATCTTTGGAAAATTCTGCCTAGGAAAGTAGTCCTAGGCTAATTATTATAGATGTTTATCAGGGAAGGGAACCCATCACAGTGCAACTCTTCAGTTCCGTAATGCATGTCATCAAAAATTCTATCTGGAATATTTGTGTTTGTCTTGTAGTTTTCAAAGTGAACAATCTGTACTAGACTTCCCTTATAGTAGCTTTCTGCGTAGACAGGCATAAATGTCTTCTTGTCTATCAGATATATCTCATAGTCGCAGAAAAAGTTCTCTTCTGGAAGGGTTGTTGTCATCTTTTGAATATAGTAGTCATGGTTCTCGCCATATTCGACAGAGCCTGTTACTTCGTAGAACATAAATGATTCTAGCAGGGCGTAAGGGTTTGTAAGATCTATTGGCATTCCTCGTATTGATGTTACCATTTTGTTGAACCTGTCAAAGGTTATTGTAATATACTTTAAAAACCCTCCGCGTCTGCCTCTGACTTTGCCATTTTCTGTAGTGACAACGACTGAGCCGATATCGGATTTTTTATCACAATCTATTATCTCCATTCTTATTCGAGATGGGTGTTTAAAATAGTAATAGATGAATCTTCTATCTTCTTTGCCTCCTGCGGTAGCCCAGATATCAATAGTGAATTGAGTGTCTTTTATTTCATTTATGTGAGTAGTTATGTTTTTCTTTAGTTGATCGATCTTATCCTCATTCTCATATTTTTGAAAATCAGTTATCTCAATTCTTCGAATATTTGCATATCCTCCAACTGTGGATGCAAATAGAATTAATAAAAATAGTGTTTTCTTCAAAATATTCTCCAAATTAGTTATTTGTCATCGAGAATGGCTGTTGTGTTGCCTCTAGCACATCTCTCCATAGGTTGCCTTCAGGATCTACATAGTTTCTCTTTGATACAGCTACATCTATAGGGATGTATATGTAGTGATTATTCAAGTAGCTTATTAGAGTTGATGTTTTTCCTGCCATTGCTGCGTGTACTGCATGGGCACCAAGTCTACTACAATAGAAGCTGTCTGTAGCATCTGCTGGAGCACTTCGGACTATATAGCTTGGATCAATATATTTGATGTTTACTTCCATTTTCTCTTTTTTGAAGTAATCAGAAATCTCCTCTTTTAAGAAAATTCCTACATCCTGGAGTTTCTTGTTTCCTGAGGCATCTGTCTCTTTGTTTTTCGCCTCTAGATAACCCTGTCCTGCGCCTTCTGCAACTATAATTACTGCGTGTTGTCGCCTTTTTAATCTAGCCTTGAGGTGTTCTAAAAGTCCGTTTTCGCCATGGATGTCGAATTTGACCTCTGGTATTAGTACAAAATTAGCCTCGTGCACTGCAATTGCTGTATGAGATGCTATAAAGCCTGATTCTCGCCCCATTACCTTGACGAGTCCAATTCCATTGTGAACAGAGTGAGCCTCCGTATGTGCAGCAGCTACTACTTCTGATGCCTTTGCTACTGCTGTCTCGAAGCCAAAAGATTTTTCAAGGAAAGATATATCATTGTCAATTGTCTTAGGTATACCTATTATTGAGATATTTAATCCACGCTTTTTGATCTCTTCGGCTATGTCTCTAGCGCCGCGCAGAGTTCCATCTCCTCCAATTGTAAAAAGCATGTTAAGGTTTAGTCTCTCGATGCTATCCACAATCTCGGTCACCTTATCGCCACCACCTCTAGCGCTTCCAAGCTCTGTACCTCCGAGCTTGTGTATGTCATCTACGATATCAGGTGATAGCTCAATTGGCTCGTATCCATATTCCGGAAGAAAACCTTTATAGCCGTTTTTGATACCAGTAATTCTTCTCACACCATAGCTATACCAGAGACAACGAACAATAGCTCGTATTACGTTGTTAAGACCTGGGCAAAGGCCTCCACAGGTGACAATCCCTGCATGTACATGTTTAGGGTTGAAGTATATCTGTTTTCGCGGCCCAGCTTTCATTAGCTTCTCTCTTGATTCTAGAGTCTCTTTCTCAGTTATTTTTCCATCAATATTGTACAGGATTGTTTCGTTATCATTTACGTAGTTTACAATTAAGTCTCCAGTCTCTGAGGACATCTTCAATGGTGAATCTATTTTACATTCACCAAGTGAAGGAACATTAAAAATGTCTTTTTTTGCCATTTTTCACTCCTTTTTGTCTTGCGTATTTAATTTTATAGGGTTTAATATATATATGCAAGTATTGATTTGATAAATATTGAGGTTATATGAATATCGTTTCTTTTAATTTTTTAGGTGCCCTTGACTTCTTTGTCGCATTTTCAATCTTATGCGCAAGTGCTTTTGTTGTTGCACGATATAAGAACTTTAAAGTTTCTCCAAGCTACTTTGTAGGGGTTTTAAGTGCTATTATGTATTTTATTTTTCATGGACTAGCTATCAAGGCTAATTCTATCGAGCTTTCTCAGATGTTTGCTAAGATTGCAGTCTACTTTGAAATTATTTCACCAATATCTTTTATTTTTTATCTTTTTAGGTTTATTAAGAATCGAGATTATAAAGATTATCTTTTTCTATTTGTCTCTTTGTCATTAGCCTTTGTGCTGGTTCTTCTTAACTCTTTCTCTATGGCGATTATTGATTCTCCTGCTCGTGAAGGATTGGGCTTTCAGCCTGTATTTGCCTATTATTTTTCTATTCCATTTTTAGCTTATACACCTGGGTGTTTTGTCTATCTGTTGTTTAGGTTTTACCGTCAAGGAATTTTGGAGAAAAAGTGGGTCGGGTATTTTCTTATTGTCGCACATATCGTTTTGCTTCATAGTCTTGTCGTTGCTATTTTTCATTTGCCACTTGCGAGTTGGATTATTGCCCTGTTTACAGTTGCTCTGGTCGTTGTTTTTATTATAAATATAAAGCCAAAGGTTCTAGAATCTGTTTCAGGCACAGAAATTCTAGATTTTTTACCTTGTCCTGTTCTTTTTACTGATAAGGATAATAAAGTTATATATTTGAACCAGGCTACAAAGTCGCTAGTTGGGTCGAAAGGTTTTGGCGAGTCAATTGATGCTGTTAAGGGTTTGCCTCGTTCGTTGCCGTCTCTCATTGCTGGACAAACTCGAAGAGTTAAAATTTTTAATCAGTATGGTGAGGCTTTTTCTTATGTTGCGCATAAGATCTCTTTTCACAAAAAATCATTTTTTTATATATTCTATCGTGGAGACTATGATGAGAATCTAATGTTGGATATAAATCGTCTAATCGCAAGTAATAAGAGTTATATAGCTGAGATGAATAAGTTTAAGGAACGTGAGAAACTGCTCAAAGAGAGTAACGATATGTACTCTATTGCAGCGCAATCAAATGATGCTGGAACGTGGGACTGGAATCTTTCATCATGTAGTGTGAATTATTCAAAGAAGTTTAAGGAGCTTTTGGGGTACAGAAATTTCGAGTTTTCTCAAAGTCCCAAAGAGTGGTTGTCTCGCATAGATGAGGCTGACACTGTGCTTTTTGTTGATCAGATTTCAGCTCTTATCAAGGGAAAAATTAAGAAGATTAGTATTGAACAGAGGATACAGAGAAAGGATGGAAGTTTCTTCTGGGCGTTGATAGAAGGTCTTGCTATTAAAGACTCAAAGGGAAGTGTATTTCGTCTTATCGGTTCAATTAAAGATATTACAGTAAGGAAAAACTCTGAAAAAGAGCTAGCCTACGAGTTGAGGCATGATATAAATACTGGGTTGCCAAATAGCCTGTATTTAAAAGAGGAGCTGTCTAAGCTTTTTAATCAAACAATTGATCGTGGGCGTTATGCGGTTTTACTTTTAGATGTTGATAGGTTTAAGAGTATAAACGAGTCCTTAGGTTATCACAAAGGTGATTTGATCTTGAAAAAGATTGGTAAGCGAATTTCTGATATTCTTGATGATAAAGGGTTGCTGTTCAAGATGGGTGGAGATGAGTATATTGTCCTTCTGAAAGATATCTCTAGTGTTCTTGATGCCACTGTTTTTGCAAATAAAATTCAGGACCAATTGAGGAAGAAGATAAAACTCGAAGAGCATAGGGTCCTCTTGACAGTGAGCATCGGAATTGCTGTGGCAAAGGATAGTGATGAGGAGCCAGTGAGAATTTTATCCGAGGCTCAGATTGCTTTGACTCAGGCAAAAGAGAGTGGTAAGGCTAATTACAGGATTTTCGACGATGATTTGAATAAGACTGCAATGAAGATAATCACAATGGAAAAGGATTTGAAAGAGGCTATAAAGGGAGGGGATTTTGATTTAGCTTACCAGCCGATTGTTAATTTGAATACTAACTCTATTCTTGGAATGGAGGCCTTGATCCGTTGGAAACATAAGAAGAAGGGGTTTATATCGCCTGAATATTTCATCCCTTTTGCTGAGGATACAGATTTGATTATCCCTATTGGTGATTGGGTGTTGAAGAAGGCCTGTGCAAAGGTTTCTGAGCTATATCGGAAGTCTTTGGTTTCAGATGGGTTTCATTTAGCTATAAATATTTCAGGAAAGCAGCTAAAAGATCCTGATTTTGCTCAAAAGGTTATTTCGGCGGTGAATGGTGCGAAATTATCGCCATCTTCAGTTATTTTAGAGATTACTGAAAGATCTATTCTACACGATTTTGATAAGGTTAAGAAGGTTCTTGTTCAGTTGTCGGATTTTGGAATCAAATTTCATCTTGATGATTTTGGAGAGGGCTATACATCGTTGAAGCTGTTGAGGGATTTGCCTATTGATACAATGAAGATTGATAAGTCTTATGTTACTGGTTTGAAGGCGGAGTCTTCTCAATCTTTGATCTTGAAATCTATTATTGATTTAGGTCACAATATGGGGAAAAAGGTCATTGCTGAAGGTATTGAAGAGCTTACAGATGTTGAGGCTTTGCTTGGTTTTAATTGTGAGATGGGGCAGGGCTACTATTTTTACAGACCTATCGATGATAAGGATGTCGAAAATTTTATTAATACAAATATGCTTGAAACTATTGGTACCTGATACCTTGACTATCAATTAAAATATTCATATTATTTACCAAAGGAGAGAACGATGAATGTATTTGTTATCGGTGGTGCTGGGTATATCGGTAGCCACGTTGTTAAGGCACTTCTGAAAGATGGTTGCTCTGTTACAGTTTATGACAATTTAAGTTCAGGTCTTGAGCAAAATCTTTTTAAAAATGCTAAATTTGTAAAAGGTGATATTCTTGACTATGAAAAATTATTAGAGGCATCAAAAGGTTATGATGCAATAATTCATTTAGCAGCATTTAAGGCAGCTGGTGAGTCTATGATAAAGCCGGAAAAGTACTCTGTGAACAATATCACAGGTACATTAAATATTTTAAATGCTGCTTCTGTTAATGAAATTAAGAGGATAGTCTTCTCTTCATCTGCAGCTACCTATGGCGAACCTTCATATCTTCCGATTGATGAAGATCATCCAAAGAATCCTGAGAATTATTATGGCTTTACAAAGCTTGAGATAGAGAGATTTTTGGCGTGGTATGATCAATTGAAGGGAATCAGATTCGCAGCTTTGAGATATTTCAATGCTGCAGGTTATGATCCAGAAGGAGAGATTACTGGTCTTGAGCAGAATCCAGCAAATCTTCTTCCTGTGATTATGGAAGTTGCAGCTGGGATGCGTTCTGAGCTTGGGATCTTTGGAGATGATTATGATACTGTCGATGGTACTGGAGTCAGAGACTATGTTCATGTCACTGATCTTGCGGATGCTCATGTCAAGGCGTTGCATTATATCGACGATAAGGACGAATCTCTAACTGTCAATCTAGGTAGCGAGAATGGGCTGAGTGTAAAGCAGATTGTTGATGCTGCGCGTGATATCACTGGACAGACTATAACTGCAAATATTATGCCTCGACGACCTGGAGATCCAGCTAAGCTTGTTGCATCATCTAAGAAAGCTAATGAGTTGTTAAAATGGAAAGCGAATTTCAGCGATGTTGAGACCTTGGTTAAGAGCTCTTGGAATGCATATTTAGCAAATAAAAAATAGAATTGTACTAAATAACAAAGCCTCCAAGAATCTCTTGGAGGCTTTATCTTTATTTTTCGAAAGTCCACTCTTGTGGCTTATCCTTGTTAGGCCCCGATAGAACTTTACCGTCACTGTATCTTGCAGAGATATGGCATTTGCCCTCTTCTAATTCAATTAGCATGTAATGTGAAGTCTGTTCTCCGTAGACAAATCCAAGTCTCTCATTGTCGCTACAATAGCTTTCAATGCTAGGATCGTGGTAGAAATGTTTTCCTGCTCCGATGAAAGGTTGTCCATAGTATTTATTGTCTCTGTAGTCAATAAACTTTTTTGAATTCCATTTTCCTTGAAGAATTTCAATTGTTTCCATCTCTCCAGTCTTTCTGTTAAACATTTCAATTGAGTCGTTAGTGTCAAAATTCAGCAATCCGTAGTTTACTCGCAGAGCAGCACCGCCAGCAGCTGTACACCAGTAAGGAATTTTCTTGCCTGTTGGCTTGTCTTCTTTGTTGTAGAGAAGGTCATCGTGGCCATATGCATATTCCCAAAATTGGTATCCGTGCGAGTGTCCTGTGAAAACCCCATCAACTTCGTATTTGTCAGCAAGCGGTACTAACCATTTTTGGACATCGCTTTGCCTTTTTAACGGGTGAGTATCGAATAAATTTCCGTGAAAAAGAATAAAAACCCACTTCATGTTTCTTTCTTTTGCCTTTATTAATTCTTGTTCAATCCATTCAGCCTGCTTCTTTGAGACTTTTTCGTAGCCGTCATCGCAAAAATCCATCTGGATAAAAAACGCATCCTTAATGGTGAAGCTATAGTATGTCGCCTCTTCACTAGCAAAGTCGTGTGGAAAAAGTTGCTTATAATTGACAGCGTCTCCATTTATTTGTTCATGGTTACCTGCTGCTGAGTAAAAAGGTCTCTCGCCTGTGTATAGTGCAGTTGGTTTAAGAGAGACATGCCATGATGTATTAAATCTAGGAACCTCTACTAGATCTCCAAGTTGTATCACTGCATCTGGCTTCTCTCTCTCTATTGATTCTGCCATAATTTTCGCCATCTTTGTTGTCTGAATAGTTCGTATTTGAACGTCTCCGATTATTGCAATCTTTGTCCGAGCTGGATATCCTGCATTGAAGCTGAAAACATGCCCTTTCGGGAAATTGGTCAGATCTTCGACAACAGTGTAGTAGTATTTCCCAGGTGCAAGATTGCTAAGCTCAAGACGGTGAACTCGCGCCTTCTCAGAGACAAACTTATTCTTTAGGTCGTATGGGGATTCACCCCAGTAGATTGTTGAATCTCGTGCAGTTGAAGTCAACCACGAGATAATGTACTTTTCTGATGCGTCTTGCTTAATCAGCCATGGTCCATCATTGAAGGCGTAACTTTTTTCGATAGAACTCATACACGAGCCTAAAAGCATTGCTAAAATGATTGTAAATCCTAAAACTCTTTTTTTCATTTTTCACTCCTGTTTATTTATCTGTTTCTTTTTTTAAGTAAAAACTCCTGAGCCTTTGCTCCATCTGGGCTTGTTATAACAGTCCCGTCAGGGTACATTACTTTTATCTTTATCCATCCCTCGGAAGAGACCTCAGCTGTTGCATAGTGCAAAGTGTTTACTCCAAGCTGATAGCCATACCACTGGTTAGAGGTATCATAGCTAATACTCTTGTCGTTTGAGTAGGTCCCATCTTCGTTGAATGGGTAATGGTAGTACTTTAAATCTTTTTCTTCAAAATCAATAGAATACTCTGGCTTGAAGACCTTCTCTTTATTCCATACATACTGGAAAAAAGTGATATTCTCCCAACTCTTTGTCTCTAGGTTATACCATCTGTCTTCATCTGTATATGGAGAATGTGAAAAAAGTGTGTAATTGCTCTCAAGGCTAGCTCCACCTCCTCCAAGTAGAAAAAAAGGCATTGGTTCCTCGGCTGGAGTATCATTTTCGTTTAGCACATAGCCATTCTTTCCATATTGATAGTTCCACATCTCGTAGCAGTGGCTATGTCCCCAGAAAGCTGCATCTACCTTGTATTTGAAGAGAAGAGGAATTAACCACTCTCTAAGGGTTCTATTTCCTTGTAGCTCACCAGTTGTAATCATTGTGTGGTGCATAAATACCAAGATAAAATCGCAGTTCTCTGCGCCATCTTTCAGCTCTTTTTCTACCCATTTTTGTTGTTCGATTGTGGTTTCGCCTGAAGCAAGTTTGGATTTCCCATCAAAATTGTCGATAAATAGCATCTTTACCCCACCGACAGTTCGGCTGTAGTAGGCTCCCTCTTCTGAATCATAGTCATATTTGAAGATATTTCGGAAATTTTTCCTTCCTCCAAAGTAGTATTCGTGGTTGCCAATAACTCCTAACATTGGTTTGTGTGCTGCTAAGTTGGGTAAAAATTTAAATACAGCCTCCCAGCTAGATGAAGAACCTCCGATTTCAACAATGTCTCCAAGCTGAACAGAGAAAAGTCCTTCACTCATTCCTGCTCTATTTGCCATGTAGCTAGCAGTCATCTTTGTATAATCGTTTTTAGGCTGCATATCGCCGACAATTGAGAATTTAAAATCACTAAGCTTGTTGCTCTCAGGCAGGGTTGTGAAGCTTTGAATCTTATTCTCTCTCAAAAAAGGGAGATCTTCCATTACTGTGTAATAGTATGTTGTGTTAGGTGTCAATCCCTCTATTAAGGCAGAGTGAACTCTTCCTGGTGTAGTTGAAATAATGTTTTCAAGTTTTGATTTATCTGTGCCCCATGCGCATTTTGATTCTGTGACAAAAGGAGTCACCCAATTTATCTTGATACTTGTTGCAGTATCTTTTGGCATAAGAAGATATGGTCCCTCA
>JAFGXN010000033.1 GCA_016936615.1 Spirochaetales bacterium
AAAAATTAAAACCATCAAGCTGCTTCCCCCAATTATAAATAATGTCGCCAGAAAAGTCTCAGCAAGAACCCCAGCCAGAATTGAAAAAAAAATCGATACAAGGATCATCGAGAAAATTGCAAACTTAAATCGCCCCAAATCACAAACCATGGTGATTTTTGAACCTTTTCCTGTATGAGAAACAGAAAATCTAATACGATAAATCCACTGAAACTTGTCAAAATTAAGAAAAGACGACTTAATCAACAAATCTATCTGATTATCCGACTTGTAAAATCAATAACAAGACCTTTCAATAAAACTTGAATAGTAGAAAAGAATCCATCCACATCCATTCTATAATCGACATCCCGCTCATGCTTCATACTAACCCTCAATAGTTAACCTCAATTCTTGTTATCGTTTTTCTTTATTTCTTTTGAAATCATTCTGACAACTGAATTGCTATCAATTAATACACTAGATCCAAAATTAAAATCAGAAGTATCTGTGTTTTCTTCAAGAAAAACATAATCTATATAATCAAACACTACAAATTTCTTACCACCAGTAATCTTAAAATGCAACTCTTCAACTATTTCATCAAAATTATTTTCATTACACTTTAAATAGACTTGCAAACCTAAGCTATTTGAAAACAACACATCACTATAAACTACAAGCGACAACTCAAAATCATCAAAAATCTCATAATTACCATACATTAGATTCATAAAGCTAAGAAGATCCATATCGCTAGTTATTTCTTTATAAAAATCGACCTCTTTAATTTTTGAGGCATACGAATTCATCAACCTGTAATTTTCCAAAAGAATATCTCTCTTCAAATAGTGATATGGGAATTTTATCATACGATAACAAATATCAAAAATGAAATACGCCTCTTCTATTCGTTGATCATCAATTGCAGATGAAAAAAGATCCATCCACTGCTTAATATTTTTACCATCTTTCAAGTAAGCAGCCACCACAACATTTCGTATAACAAACTCACTATCCGATGTAAGATGAAAAAGAATATAATCAATATTATCATCAAAAGAACAACTTAGAAAAACACCGACATCTCCTTTTGCGAATAAATTATCCAAAATAAAAAGAGAATCAACTCCACTAAGTGGAGAATCCAAATAATCAAACTTATTATCTAGAACCTTAAAAGCATATTCAAATTTTATCTCAACCCCAGGAATACTTACAGTTGATGTTATAGTATTAGAAAAAAATCTTCGCAGATCTCTAATCTCTCCGTTTTTTGAATCCTCAATAAAAGAATATATATCATCCAAAAAGCTTAAATCCTCTTCAGAAATTTCATCGATACATTCTTTTCCATTTTTCCCATAAAACTCAGAATCTGCAATCTGTTTATACTTATCATCATCCACAACCAGCGGATACCCGCTCACTGGTCGCTCAAAAACTGTTGACCGGTTATAATCTACAGGTTTTAGATCTGTGCAACATAAAACAAAAAAGATGCAGAATAGAGTGATAATAGCTTTTCTCACAAAAACCTCCATATAAAGAACAGAATAAACTATCTTTTAAATTTTGTCTAATAAAACGCTAATATTTAGTCTATCTTCTTTTTATGATATTCTTGCCCACATGACAAGAATAAAGAAAAGCTATAAACAACAAATAGAAAATCATGATATACCAAAAATCAGCAAGAACCAAGAAAATTTGTCACAATTAAATCAATTATTCTAAAGATTATTCCTTGTCACAAACATTTTTACTAGTTTCTGGAAGGGCCGCATCTCGGCGATGATAAAATAAAGAGTGCCCCCATAGAATTATTTTATTTAACCCAAAAAAAATGGCACAAATAAACCAACAAAGAACAGGATGATAGAAAAAAATAAAAATTACAGAGTTAAATTTCGAGAATAATACATACTTTGATTTTGTAGAATTCCAAAAGTCATCCGAAAATTCATCTTTAGCTAGAAGATCTCCAGTCACTGAATATGTATACTTTTTACTAAACCTTCTAGATAGAACAACAATATTATTATCACTTAAATAGACTTTAGAAGTTCCTCCATCAGTGATAATATTAAAACCATATTTAAACTCCATATTATTATCATAAACCTGAATTCTTCCAAACATTTTTGATGCAACAAAATAATTAGAACCACTATCAAGAGCAGATCCTCTGTAAATAGGAACCTCATAACTATCTGGGAATTTATAAATCCCAGACACAGAAAAAAATGAAAAAATGAACATTGAACAAGCAAATAAAATTACAAGATTATTTAAAAAATACAAAGGCATAAACACCAAACTAATTTTCTTATAATCTGAATAAGTAAAACAAAAAGTAACCAAAATTACAATAAATAAAATAACTAATAATATATTCACAATTCAAATCCCCCGAGAGCTAACGTTCAAAAATCCTTCAAACTCTCGCAAAATACGGCAAATGCAAAAACCTCACAAACTCAACCTTTTTAACAATTATTCCAAAAGTATCATCGTAAAACAAATTATTAATGAAAAAAAGTTGATTTTGGCTAACAAAAATCAAACAAAAAGGCTTGTTATTAAAGACATTAAGAGAATTTAAAGAATAGCAAGGCGAAATATCAAGAGATTGAAGCATAGTACTACTGCACTCAATTTCAACCAAATTTACATTACTTGATAAATCCAGCGCCTCAATCGGATTATGAGAGCAGGAAAGACGACGTAGCTTTTTATTAGCCGACAAATCAATTCTTTTCAGATGATTCTTTTCAGCCACTAAATACTCCAAGTTAACAAGAGAATCTAGAGATATTTCTTCAATTTTATTATTATAAAAAAGAAAATCCTTCAAGAACAAAGAATTTTTTACCTCTAATCTAATAATTTTATTGGAAGAACAATTAACTCTCACCAACTTAGAATTATCAGTAAGAACTAAAGACTCTAATCGATTTAAATAGCAATCAAGAATCTCCAGAGAAATATTCTCCTGCAGATTTAGAACTTTCAATTGGTTTTCCTCACAAAATAAAATCCTGAGTTGGCTCAAATTATTAACCTTTAAATCAACCAACCGATTAGAATAACAGTGCAAAATCTCAAGCATTACATTATTTGATAAATCTAGCGAAGTTAATGAATTATAAGAACAATACAACTCTTTCAATTTTAAATTGTTTGATAAATCCAAAGACTCAAGTTGATTTCCTGAACATTCTAAAATCTCTAAATCAGTAAAAAATTCAATCCCATCCAGAGATCTGATATTCAAGCCTCTAAGATCTAACTCTTTAATTTCTGTGAGGTCGTTTGACGAAATTTCAGAATTTCCAACACCTAGAATAATTCGAATTTTTTCCTCAAATAATGAATCTTTGAACTTTACTGCCTGAACATTTTCGACCGCAAACGTATTGAAACTACAAAAGCAACATATCAAAAATAATAATCTCTTCATTTTAACTCCAACACACCACACTACAATTTTCCCCTAACAAAATCCCAATTTATAACCAGTGGGCAACATACAGAAGATACTCGCCATTCCTAAGCCCCCACGCCTTGATCCTGCTTATTATAGCATTAAATTTCAATTTTTTGAACAAGTTTATTTTTCCACCTAAAAAAATAAATTGAGGTAAATTCACTCTGTAACTGATTGATAAATATACAAATATAAGAAATAATAAAATAACATTTTCCTAGATTTTGCACACAAAATTTAGCAGATTTGTAAAGACTATCACTAGAGCTAACACTGAGGAACTATGAAAAAAAGAACAGGACTACTACAAATACTACAAAGCAAATGGCATATTTGTCATGCGAGTAAGAAAAAAAATAAAATTCATTTTACATTTATCGCCCATCCGCGAACACTTGATGATGTATTTGTTGCGATACCTGTCCTGAAGATTTTTCCTGAAAATATAACAAAGAAAATATTAAAAAAAACATGGCCTCTTCTCACATCCACCATGGAGACAGAATTGCAGACACCTGATGGGGCTAAGATTAATGGACGTTTTATTACTATCCCTGCGACACCAGATATGCTTTTTCGCGATTTGAGATATGCAAGAGCACAGATAAATGATGCTGTAACCTTGAGCAAGAATATTGGCGCAAATGTAGTTGGTCTTGGGGCGCTACTTCCTCCGGTTGTAGGTGGTGGACGTTTCATAAAAAAAGACGATGAGATCAATGTGACGACGGGGTATTCGCTAAGTACTCACATTGTGATGAAAAATATTGAATACCTTGCAAATATCCTCGATGTTAATTTATCAAATTCATCAATTGGAATTATCGGGGCTAACCAGAAAACTGCGCGATTTGTAGCCCTCGAGCTGAATCACAAGGTTAAGAATATCTATTTATATGATAGAATATGTAATATTAAAAAATTACAACAGACAAATCCTAATTTTATAATGGAAAAAGATCAATCAAACGACAATGAAGATCCTGTCGTTATGAATTTTCCAGACAGGCTTGACGAGGTTGATATTATATTAAACTTTACTAGCCACGCAGATTTGACTGTAACCTCAGAACATGTAAAACAGGGATGCATCATTATTGACGACACTCAGCCCCACGGGATTAGCAAAGAACTTGCAAACCAGAGACCTGATATTATTGTTGTCGATGGCGGACTAGCAACTCTGCCAGGATTTAATCCTCACTTTAATTTTGGACTCATGCGCAAAGAAGAGATGTGGGGCTGCCTTGGCGAGACAATTTTGCTATCATGGCTGCAACAGCACGGCTACAATCAGGAAGATGCAGACTACGAAAAAAATCCATCTGGTGCAGGAGCGCTAATTGCTATGGCTTTTGACCAGATGGGCTTCGAGATTGCACAACCCCGAAGCTTTAGCAAAATTCCCTTGGATGAAACATATATTCACAGAATAAAAAAAACTAGAAAACTTGTACTTTGCTAAAGTATTGAATAGAAACATTAGTCAACAAGGGAAATGATTAGAAAATATACAACGAACAATTTATAAATTTCATTTTGATATATAAATAAACCATTTCTTAATTTTAATAAATAACATTCAGCTACAAATATTTGATTTTTCTTTATTATCTTCGAGAATTATAGGCAGGAGAACTATTTTGAAAAGATTACTATTTGTTTTTATCAGCATTTTCTGTATAGGATCAGTATTTGGACAACTACGTTTTGTGGCAGCAGACAATGCAAAACCTTTGTTCTGGGTTGAAGACAGTGAATACAAAGGATTATATGCTGACGTCCTTTACGAAGTATTAAATAAAAAGCTTAAAATTCCCTACACAATCGAGGCTTTTCCATGGGAAAGAGCTCAGCAAATGGTTGAACATGGGGAAGCAGATGCAATGATTACTATAAATACTCCACAAAGACTTAATTATAGCAAAGCGAACCAGATTCCATTGTTAACATCTAAAATAAGTCTTTTCATAAAAAAAGGAAGAGATGATCTTTACTTTAACCTACTTTCCGTAAAATCCTACAAGGATTTAAAGCCTTATCAAATTATAGGTCTTATAGGTGACAGCAAACTAAAAGACTACCTTATTGAAGATGAATACAAAATTTACAGAGTAAACAATCATCTTTCAATACTTCAAATGCTATTTTCAGAAAGGGCTGATATATGGATACACTCAGTATCTGGAGCCCAGACAATTATAAAGCAATATGGTTATGAAGATAAAATAATCAATGTTCCTATAACCCTTCAAATAGAAAACTTTCACCTATTAATCTCAAGGAAGTCAAAATACCTCTATATACTCACAGATTTCGATTTAGCACTCAAGGAAATTAAAGAAAGCGGCCTATTTGCAAGGATTTTAGAAAAATATGGAATTCCAGAAAATAGTTTATAGGTGAACATATACAATAATCAACTAAACTCAAGTGTAGAATTAAATATTCGTCTATTATATTGTAAATATTACATGCAAAAGCAAAAAAAAAAGCAGATTCCATAACTTGATCATAGAATCTGCTTTTTACAACCTGATAGAATTATACTAAAAATGTTAATTTCTCTCTATGGCACTTTTAAAGGCATCTGCAATATCATCAATTAGCATTCGCGACTCAGGCTTAGCGCCTTCCACATCATCTCCTCCGATACTATCCATAAATCCGTGTGTCTGACCATTATATCTGATAAATCCTGTCTTAACACCAGAATCTGCGAGCCGATTTGCATACAACACATTCGAATAGATTAAAGGATCAAATTCACCACAAACAATAAGAGTTTCAGGCATGCCAGCGAGAGATTCAGCTAATAATGGTGACATATACGGATTTTTGCAATTTTCAGGATCTCCCAAAATCCATAGATCACGACGAATCTTCGAACTATACATCCTGTGAACCATTCCCACGAGCAATTTACGATGAAAAAGCTGAGATGATTTTTTTAATTTAAAAAATGAGGTCTTCGCAAAATAATCTTTAGTAAAATTCTTCGACTCCATCGAACCAATAACAACAGCTGGATAAATCAACCCTTGAAAAGAGATTTTTGGTCCCTGTTGATCTCGAGCCATCATAGCAACTGCAGTAGAGAGATGCCCCCCTGCACTATCCCCAACAGTTCCTATTATCTTGCTATCACCACCATACTTGCTAGCATTGGCTTCTGCCCAGATTAGAGCAGCATATGAATCCTCAAAAAAAACAGGAAAAGGATATTCTGGACCCATACGATATTCGACAGAGATAACTAATGCATTTGCAGCTTCAGCCAGATAACGTGCAGGCTTATCAACGTTAGCAATAGATCCACTAGTCCAGCCTCCGCCGTGATAAAACATTATAACAGGAAGATTGTCTCCTTTTGGTCGATAGATGCGAATAGGAATAGTATCTGAACTCTCTTCTGTGTATAAAAAGGCTTTCTTCTCTGCAGAAAGACTCGCATAGCTATCCTTCCTAATTGCATACCACTGATTGTTCTCTTTTTTCACTGGAATAATTAAATCTATTTCCTCTATCTCTGTAGTTGTAATATCAGTAGCATTTTTAAAGCCAACCCCCATGCGACTATCAATTACCATCTCAAGCTCATTTGCTGGCTTCGGCATAGATGACATCTGTTTCAGAAATTTGTTTATACCAGTTACGATTCGCTGATCAATCACGCCACCAGGATTATTATTTATACCTTGTTCTTCCCTGTACTCTACTCCACTATTCAGACCAATTGGATTAGCACCGCTAGAAGAGTCTTCAGAAACACAACCACAAATTATCAATAGAAAAAGAGCAATTAAAGTTGTAATTCCTATTGATTTTAAAAAACTTAATTTCATTTCATTCTCCTTAATGTATAAGTTAAAGACCTAGAACATTATTATACACTAATACTTTAATAAAAGGATTTTTATTTTAAAGATAAAGAAAAAAATTAGCTTTATTCTGCTAAATAATTTAAAAAAGAGTTTATTTTAATGAATTCTTAATTTCTTCAGGTGACCTAGCATTAAGCAGCGGACTGTACTGGTCAAAAATTTTCTGAGCAAGACCAAATGAATTGGTCTCTGTGATTTTCTCTGAATAGGATTTGTAGAGCATATCTTCAAAGACCTTCTGGCTCTGATTTTCAGGCAGCAAATCGGATTTTTCAACAGTCTTCTTCATAGAATCAAGCATCATCTTCACAAAGATTGACTCGAAATCTTTGCAAGCTTCCATCAATCTCTCTTTCTGGACATCATCTCTATCAAATACCTCTGCACTTGACTTGAGGCTTGAACTTTTTTGTGAAAAAACTGCTGGATCTGTCATTCCATTCAAACTATCTACTGCCATAATTTTTACCTACTACCTTCTTAAGTTATTTGCAATACCAAGCATTGTATCTGAGGTCTGTATCGCCTTTGAGTTAAGCTCGTATGCACGCTGAGCTGTAATCATATTTACCATCTCGCTGACTAATTGTACATTACTC
Organism: Spirochaetales bacterium; assembly: GCA_016936615.1. Classification (GTDB taxonomy): domain Bacteria; phylum Spirochaetota; class Spirochaetia; order JAFGXN01; family JAFGXN01; genus JAFGXN01. The sequence continues at coordinate 7,953 of JAFGXN010000033.1, forward strand.
ATCTCCAAAAATCTATGCTCGGTTGAGCCAAATCCGTTTAAACCTGGAGTTCCTGCAATCGGCTGACCAGATGCGCCAGTAACTTTGAACAGATTCTGACCTACAGCCTGAAGACCTGCTGGGTTGACAAATCTGTGAATCTCCAACTGACCAATATCAATCGCCTCATTCATTCCTGCAACTTGAACAGAGACACGACCATTCTTAGAAATTGACAAAGTCTCATTGATTGCACCTTCTGGAAGAATCAACTCAGGCATAAGTCTGTGTCCGTCAGAAGTTACAAACTGTCTCTGATTATCTAATTTAAAAGCTCCATTTCTCGTATACGCTAATGAGCCGTCCGGAGTAAGAATCCGAAAGAACCCCTCGCCTGCGATTGCCATATCAAAGACATTGTTAGTATTCTGCAATGAACCCTGCTCAAACATCCTCTGACTCGCCGCAACTCGCACACCATGCCCAACCTGCAGCCCAGTCGGCTCGACTGTCTCGTCAGTCGCTGGAGTACCAGCAATCCGCGAGTTCTGATAAACTAAATCCTCAAAATCAGCCCTCACCTTTTTAAAACCTGCTGTATTTACATTCGACAAATTGTTCGAAATCGTATCAATATTAAACTGCTGACCTGTCATGCCACTAGCAGAGGTCCATAATGCTCTCATCATAATAAACTCCTATTAAATTCTCATTCCATCCTGCAACAACTTGCCGGTCATATCATCATGCGTCTTCAAGGCCTTCTGATTTGCCTCATACGCCCTGTTTACCTGAATCATCTTAACCATCTCTTCGACAGGGTTAACATTCGAACCTTCGATTATTCCATTAAGAATCTTTGTAGACGAACCAAGATCCGCATCATAGGCAGGACCTGAAATCTCAGTTTCAAGCCATAAAGACTGACCCTGCTTCTTCAAATATCTTTCATTATCAAAATTCACAACTTTCAGCTGATCCACCAGCTCCCAGCTATCAAAATCTCTAGGATCTGTAAGTTGATAAATATTACCAAACTCATCAGACTTCATCATATTATCATTTAATTTAATAACACCATTTTTACCAAGTACGGGAAGACCTTCCTGAGTAACCAGAATACCATTAACATCTTTTGTAAATGCACCATTTCTAGTATATCTCTCACCCCTGTCAGTATTAACTGAAAAGAAGCCTTTACCATCGATAGCAAAATCAAAATTATTATTTGTAGTCTTTAAATAACCTTTTTCAAACTTAGTATAAATCTCATTAAGCTCAGTACCTGAACCCATCTTACCGACAACAGGAGCCATATCTATCGAACCAAAAGGAAATCGCACAACACCATCATCATTGAATCTTCGAATCAACATCTCAGGAAAAGACTTACTTATCGCCTCATCCTTCTTGTAACCATTCAAATCAACATTTGCCATGTTATTCGACACAACATCCATCTTATGCATTTGTAATGTCATTCCGCTTGCAGCAGTATACATACCTCTTAACATAGTTCCTCCGATATTTACTTATCGGCAATTTTCAAAATTATTTAATGGATGAAAAAAAATTATCCTTTTTTTAGTGAACAAAGGTTATAATGACACAATACAACTCTCTTCTCATCTGTGTTTTTCAAGCGTATCAGGCAGTGCAAACCTCTGCCTCCCTTTGCTCATTTTTAAAAAAAATAAAAAAAAGTATCTATTTTTCGAAAAAAACATTTATTTTTTTTCAAATTCATCTTAATCTAGAATATGAATTTAAATTGATTTTTAATGGAGTTTATATGATACTAAAATACAGACCAGACGGAACCTACATCAAACAGAAAGGCTTTTTCAGGCTTATGCCTTACATTATGCCTACACGAAGCGAATCAACCATCTTCTTTGAGCAAGAGATTGATATTACAAACAGCCTAGCCCTTATCGAAAGGCTTAATCAAGAATCTAACCACAAGATAACTTTTTTCCACGTATATATGGCTTCTTGCATCAGAACAATTGTTAATCGCCCAAAACTTAACAGATTTGTAAACAATTATAGGTATTTTCAACGTAATAATATCTCTATGAATTTCGTTGCAAAGAAAGAACTAACTGATGAAGCTGAAGAGATAAACGTTACAATGAAATTTTCACCATATGACACCCTCCTCGAAGTCTCAGAGAAGATCCACAATGAGGTCTACAAGGCTAAATCACCAAAAGGCAATGTCAACCAGAGAGATGTGGATTTATTATCAAAGATTCCCCACCCTATACTAAAGTTCACAATGGGGTTACTTAAATTCTGCAATAAATACAATATAATACCTAAAGCAATGGTAGAAAACCTACCATTCTTCACAACTGCATTTATCGCAAATATTGGATCTATCGGAATTGATGCCCCTTTTCATCACAACTTTGAGCTTGGAACAATTGGACTTTTCATAGCAATTGGAAAAATAAGAGACAAAGAGGTAAAGCTAGCTGATGGAAGTTACCAAAATAGAAAGGTTGTAACTGTCAACTATACTCACGATGATCGCGTTGTCGATGGAGTATACTGTGCTAAAGCCTTAAAGATGATAAAAGATGATATACAGAACCCTGAGAAACTTCTAGAAAAAATTGAATTAACAGATAAACAACTAGAATATTTGAAGCTAAAAGATTTTCCACCAAAATCAAAATCTAAAAAGAAGAAATCGGAGAAAAAATGAAGTCTAAGCTAAGCAAAAAGATGCCGTGGTTGAAATTCTATGGAGATACTCCTGCCCACCTAGATTATAAAGAGTCTAGCATGTGTGAATGGGTTGAAGAGACAGCTAATAGATTCCCGACACTAAATGCAATCGAATATTTTGGAAAATCATTTTCATATTCATTTTTAATTAAAGAGATTAACAAATGCGCTAGTGCTCTAATAGGCCTTGGTATAAAGAAAGGGGAAAAAGTTTCAATCTGCCTACCAAATATTCCTCAAGCTGTAATTATGTTCTATGCACTTAACAAAATTGGTGCAGTTTCATGCATGATACATCCTCTTTCAGGCGCCCAAGAGATTGAAGAATATCTCGAAATGACTGAGAGCAAGGGAATCATTGTCTTAGACCTTCTCTTTGAAAAAGTGAGAAGCAATCTAAAACGCTCAAATATCAAGCATATTTTCATCTGCTCACTCGATGACTACATGAATAATGTAAAAGGTTCTGTTGTAAAGCTGAAAGTCCGCAAGAAGATGCCAAAGATTCCATTTGAGAACAAGAAAATTGTCAGATGGAAAAACATACAAGGTCTAGCATCAAAAGAGGTTCAAACTGTCAAGATGACCACGACCGACACTGCGACAATCCTCTTCAGTGGAGGAACAACTGGTAAATCTAAAGGGATTATGCTCTCGAATTTAAACTTTAATGCACTATCTGAACAGGTTTCAGTTCAATTGCCAAAGGGAAAAGAGCTAGCACCTGGAGACAGTGTCTTAGCGATTCTGCCAATCTTCCACGGCTTCGGGCTGGCTGTCTGCGTACATGGCTTTCTAACACATGCAGGAAAGGTCATACTCATACCAAGATTTGATGCTGAGTTAATGATTAAGCGAATGAAAAAAGATTGTCCAGCTGTTATTGCTGGCGTACCTACTCTCTTTGAGGCCTTAATCCGCAACAAGAAGATTCTCAAAGCTGATCTCTCCAATCTGCGTGGAGTCTTTGGCGGAGGCGACAAGGTTCCAGCCTCTATAAAATCTGAAGTAGATAAAATTTTGAAGAAGTGTGGAAGTACCACAAATCTGCGTGAAGGTTATGGACTTACCGAAACTGTGACGGTCTGCACTCTTATGCCAGAGAATACCTACAAGCAAGGTTCAATCGGTATTCCGATATCTGACATGTATGCGAAGATTGTCGAAGTTGGAACTACTAACGAATTAAACCCTAACTGTGAAGGAGAAATCTGCATATCTGGACCTACAGTAATGCTTGGCTACCTGAATGAAGAAAAAGAGACAAAGAGTATTTTAAAAATTCACGATGATGGGCTTACCTGGGTTCATACTGGTGATATTGGCTACATGGATAAAGATGGATTTATCTTTTTCAAACTAAGGCAAAAGCGAATGATTAAGGTATCTGGAATTAGTGTATACCCGACACAGACTGAAGAACTACTTTACTCGCATCCAGATGTTGAATCTGCATGTTGTATTGGAATTCCTGACACCTACAAGATGAACATAATGAAAGCCTTTATCGTACTCAAGGATAAACAAAAGGCAAGCGATGAGATGAAATCTGAAATTATCACATATCTTCGCCAGCGTATCAACAACTGGAGTGTTCCAAAGGTTATTGAATTCAGAGACGATCTGCCAAAGACCAAGGTAGGTAAAATCGACTTTACACGGCTTGAGAAAGAGGAGATAGAGAGTATGTTACAACTTGAGGATCATAAGCTAACTCTAACATCAGAAAAGATTGCAGATAGTGTTCAAGAGATAAAATTCAGAGAATCTCACCAGGAATAATTTTTAGTTTTTCAAAGTCAAGGTCACGACTTTTATCATTTTTTTTTATATAATGTAACAATGAATGATTTATCTGACTTTGACTTAAAACATATATGGCACCCCTACACCTCGATGACTCAACCGCTTCGATGTGTAACTGTTAAATCTGCTTCAGGCTCAAGGCTTGAACTCGACGATGGCAGATCTATTGTCGACGGAATGTCTTCGTGGTGGTGCATGGTTCACGGCTACAACAACCCCCGCCTCAATCAAGCAATCACCGACCAACTTAAATCTATGGCTCACGTGATGTTCGGAGGAATAACACACGAGCCAGCAATCAAGCTCTGCAAGAAATTAATCGAGATAACCCCGCCCTCTTTACAACACTGTTTCCTCTGCGACTCAGGCTCAGTCTCTGTCGAGGCTGCGATGAAGATGGCGATCCAATATCAGTATGCCAGGGGCAAAGGGAAAAAGAACAAGTTCCTGACATTTCGCAATGGCTACCACGGCGATACATTCAACGCCATGAGTGTCTGCGACCCTGTTACCGGGATGCATCAAATTTTTTCCCATACACTTCCTAAAAACTACTTTGTCTCCCGCCCTGAATGCGGGTTTGCCAGCCAGTGGAGTAAGCACTACATCGAGGAATTTGCACGAACAATCAAGCGCCACCACAGGAAGATATGCGCTGTCATACTTGAGCCAATTGTGCAGGGTGCTGGCGGAATGAACTTCTACCACCCTGAATATCTGCGACAGATCCGGGCTCTATGCGACAAATATGATCTGCTCTTAATTGCTGATGAGATTGCGACAGGCTTTGGCCGTACTGGCAAATTATTTGCCTGTGAGTGGGCAGGAATCGAACCAGATATAATGTGTGTCGGAAAGGCTCTTACAGGCGGCTACATGACTGGTGCTGCAGTACTGACAAGCTCTAAGGTAGCACGGGGGATCTCCGCTGACGGTGGAGTCTTTATGCACGGCCCGACCTTCATGGGCAATCCGCTAATGTGTGCTGTTGCACTTGCAAGCATCCAATTGCTCGAAGAAAATAATTGGCAGCAACAGGTCGCAGCTATCGAAGAGCAACTCAGACGAGAACTTAGTTCTGCTGCCGAGCTTGAATATGTACAAGAGGTTCGTGTCTTCGGTGCAATTGGTGTGATTGAACTAAAAGATCAAGTTGATATGCAGACGATACAACCGCTATTTGTCGAGAACGGCATCTGGATCCGCCCATTTGGCAAGCTAGTCTACATCATGCCACCATTTGTTATCTCTACTGAGGAGCTAGATTTTCTGTGCAAGCAACTATTGACAACACTGAATGAGTACTACAAACAAGGAGAGTAAAATGGGGAAAAAATTTTTTATAACTGGAACTGATACTGACATTGGCAAGAGCTACGCAACAGGGCTTATGCTTAAATTTTTACATGAGAAAAAGATTACCGCAATCACACAAAAGCCAATTCAGACTGGCGATAGCGGATTTAGCGAAGATATTCAGACCCACTACGATATTGCGGGGCTCTCACTTCCGCCCGATACTCTCTGGAAACTCCAGAATCCATACATCTTCTCACTTCCAGCCTCGCCCCACCTAAGCAGTCGCATCGAAGGGGTGGAGATTGACACTGAGAGATGCCTTGAAGCAGCAGAGCAACTTGCAGCTACCCACCAGGTAGTTCTAATCGAAGGCGCAGGCGGACTCATGGTACCGATGAACCAGACCACTCTGACCTGCGATTTTATCCAGCGCCACAACCTACCGACAATATTAGTCACCTCGCCTAAGCTAGGAAGCATCAACCACACGCTAATGAGTCTTTTTCTTATAAAAAAATTGAAATTAGATCTTAAAGCTCTAATCTACAACAAGAGTGTAGACTCTGACCCTGAGATAACAAAAGACTCCCTGAACTATTTCAGAGAGTATCTTTCTAATAACTTTAAGGATGTCGCAGTTATCGAAATTGAAAAAAACCAGGACTCCGCAGATTTTGGTTTTCTTATAGAATAGAAGCTAGAACAGAAATGGAACAACAGCTCCATTACAAAGCTCAGTTTGACTCTGGGAAGGGGGAGTAAAATCACTCTCCTCAATTAAATCATAACTACCACTTGTATTTTGCAACCTTATCGCCTTGCCTCTCATGCGCATGTCAAAGACAACCTCACCTTTTGAACCATTTAATCTCAGTTCACCTCGGCGCTGATTAAACTTAAGCTTGTTTTCGATAACTGTTGCCTTGCTAAAATCAAAAGAGTAAGATTTTCCGTCAAGACTCCACGATACCTCACTAAGGGTTGTATCGTAGATGACATATTGCCTTATCACACCTTCAGCCATCTCAACATAGACCTCGTAATCGATGACTTCCTTCACCCCATCGATCTCTACAACTATGTTTGCCTCTGAAATCTTTCGAGGAAGACTTGCTGAGAAGCTTGAAATCTTAAAGACCTTTTGATCAATCTCAGCTGGAACAGCATCCACGAAGGTATTATCACATGAAAACAACAAAATAAGTGTAAGAACTACTACGAATTTAATCTTCATTTATCCCCCATGAAAAAATGTTAGCATGTAATGCGCAGTTTGGAAAGCTTCAATTAGAGATTTTTGACATTTTTCTTATTTTTTTAGAAAAAACTTACCAACAAACTCTGATGCATCAATAGGGCAGCTGTAATAAAAGCCTTGCACCGAGTGGCAGCCTATATCAGATAAAAATTTTAATTGTTCTAACGTCTCAACTCCTTCAGCAATAACCTCAAGATTCAAAACTCGTGTCATATCAACAATTATCCGCGCGACAATTCCATCATCTGACTCAGGATAACCCATAATAAACGACCTATCAATCTTTATTCTATCCAGTGGAAAATCTTTGATATAACTCAATGAAGAATATCCAGTACCAAAATCATCTAAGGCGATAGTAATTCCCCTATCTTTAAGCTCGTTTAACTTTTTGACAACATACTCTCTATTGTTTACCAGAACACCCTCAGTTATTTCAAATTCTAGGTTCTCAGCCTTAACGCCAGTCTCTTTAATTAAGAAATCAACCTTCTGAATAAAATACTTTTCGTTAAATTGATGTGGCGAGATATTCACAGACATTCTAAACTTATCAGAGAGATATTCTCCCCACTCCACAACCTGCTCAAACGACCTACGCATTACCCAATCCCCAATATCATTTATCAAACCACTATTTTCAGCTAAAGGAATAAAGATTCCAGGAGAGACAAATCCTATCTTCTTATGATTCCACCTGATCAAAGCCTCACAACCAGTCAACTTCTCACCCTCAATCCTAATCTGAGGTTGGAATTTTAATGCAAACTCTTTGTCACTTATAGATTCTCTCAAATAAGACTCAAGCCTTATCAAATTAACAGAGTTGTCTAACTGTTTTGCCTTATAAAATTTAAATTTATTTGGGCCTTTCTCAGTGGAAGCCTTTAATGCGACATGAGCATTCTTTAATATTAGATCTGTATTTGAACCATCCTCTGGAAAAACAGAAATTCCTGCATTGCATTTAAGATACATTGTCTCATCATGAACACGAATTGGCTGCTTCAAATAGTCAAATATATTTAAAACTATAAAATAGAAATCATTCCTAGTTCTTCTTGGAGACAAAAGTATTCCAAATGTATCACCTTCAAGCCTGGCTATCATTGTTGTAGATCTACACGCTGAATTCAAGGTCTCAGACGCTATCTTCAAGAAATCAGAACCAAATGACTGCCCATATGTCTCAAGAGATTTCTTATAATCATTTATTGAAACAACAATTACAGCGCAAAGCTGATTCTCCTTCCCTGCCTCAAGCATTAACTCTTTCAACCTATTTCTAAAAAGATATGCATTTGGTAATCCAGTTAAAGAATCATAATTCTCCAGCATCTTAGCCTGCTGCTCTTTTAGTTTTAGAATTTCTAAATCCTCAAAAATCCCTATATAACCATCAACTTTTCTACCATTATTTATAGCCCTAACTGTCAAGAGGCATGGTCTGGTTCCTCCATCAGGAAGGTCTAAGCTTATTTCGCCTTTCCAAAATGAGTACTCCTCGACACTTATCTTCAATTGATTAAAGAACTCATCCTTGTTTTCAACCGAGTGAATAATATCTATAGATTGGTTTACAATTTTTTCAACCTCAATCTTGCCATACATGTATAGAAATGAATCATTTGCATAAATTATCGAATACTGACTATTAGCTATGATAATACCCTCGCCAGCATTCTTAAAGATCTCACTTGCTATCATCAACTCTCGGTTTGCAATTCCACGAATATAGTTAAGATATCCAATGAAAAAGAGAAGAGCTAGAATAATAATAACAGAGAAGACTATTACAACAATAATATTTATGTAATTTGAGCGAGCTGTCGCAACATATGGATCTAAATCAAAGAACAAGCGGAAATATGCAAGATTCTCTGTCTTTTTCTCATCATAGAAAGGAATAATATCAAGATCCAGATAGGGGATATTTGAATTTACCGCAACCTCATAACTTAAATAATTTTTTTCTTTAAATCTACGGTTCAACACCATCTTGTTTGTCTTCTTAGAAAAATCATCGATGGTGAAGATTTCAGTCTCAAATGGGATATATCCCCAAGAGTAGCGCGGATCATGCTTTCCATTTAATAACTGTATTCCAACAGCATTATACTCTCTCTCTGTGAAATAGAAATATTTCATAAACTGCTCACCACGAACAGTAAAAAGCACTACTGAATCACCATCTTTTCTAGCACAAACAAAGACTCCATCCTCTGAGAATCCAGCAGGGTTATTTGCCTCTTTTTTCAGATAAAAGAGGTCTGATAGATACAATAAGCTTTGCTTCTCTCCTCTTTCAGATAAATCTTGAAATACTGAGATTGCAAACTCTTTAAACCTATCATTCTCTGAAAATTCATCATAGTAGCTATGAAGCAGAGAAAAATACCCATCCTTATTTAATAGAGAGATTCCTGCATAGAGATCACGAGACTCCAAAAATGATGGCAAGTTATTAAAGAGTGATTCCATATCCTTAATCTGATGACTTCTCGAGTGGACAAAATCGATATCACTTTTAATATTAAAAAAATTACTAACAATCATCTCTTGAAGTACTAGCGAGCTCTTTTCTAGTTGATTAAAGACCTTAATATTTAACTTTTCAGAAGAGACTGAGATATGGAAATATGCAAAAAAAGATGCAAAGGCTATTGCAAAGACAAAAATAACTAGATAAATGTAAAATTGTATGCTTTTAAAAAATTCTAGTCTAACAAACATTATACCACCATAACATAATTCTAAACAATTTTTTTCCACTCTTCAATTTTTTCATTTCTTTAAAAAAATAATTTTCCTTGACTTAAAACTTGCTTAAAAGATATAATCATCTATAAGGAGTAAAAAATGTCAACTGATATAATAATTTTAGCTGGTGGAATTGGATCTCGTCTTTGGCCTGTATCTAGCCCTGAACAACCTAAGCAATTTTTCAAACCTTTTGGAAATGAGAGTATGTTACAAACTACAGTCAAGCGAGGTCTAAAGATTGCTGGTGATGGAAAGATATTAATTGTTACTAATCAAAGTATGGTTGAACTGATGCAGGAAGATTTGCATGATTTACTCAAGAATAACCCCAATATACTGATACTACCTGAGCCTGCACGAAAGAATACTACAGCAGCTATTCTTTTTTCTGTATATGTTCTAAACAGGCTGAGTAATCCAGATTTCCCTGCACTCGTGATGCCTTCTGACCACTTTATAGAGCTCTCTAATTTTATCAAAGACATGCAGATTGCAAAAGAGCTTATAAACTCCCGAAAAAAGGAGATTATCCTTTTTGGAATAAAGCCTACCGAGCCTGACACAAACTTTGGATATATTAAGGCAGACAAACATAACTCCTCTTCAAGTTTTTGCGAAATTCTTGCTTTCAAAGAGAAGCCAAACTATGAGACAGCTTTAGAATATTATGAATCTTCACAATATTTTTGGAATGCGGGAATTTTCTTTTTTTCTAAGAAAAAGATTATCGAAGAGGCTCAGACTCATACTCCAGAGATAAATAGCTTCTTTGCGGAAAAACATCCCGAAGATGAGGTTGAACTTGATGGAAACCTAATCAAACTGACAAAGAACTTTCCTAGCCAAGATTTCCTACAATTAAAGAGTAGTCCAATAGATAAGGAAATTATGGAGAAGGCTGAGGGGCTTGCAATGATTGAGGCAAGTTTCAACTGGTCTGATGCCGGAACTTGGAAAGAGATGTCAGAGTTTCTTAAGTCTTCGGGTGTCAATAATATTGAAAAAGAGATCAAAGGTTCTGGCAATTTTGCCTTATCCTCAGCTCCAGTAACATTCTGCGGGGTTGAAGACCTAATAGTGGTGGTTACTAATGAGGGCATATTGGTAACCAACAAGGATTCATCACATCTGATACAAAAATAACGGGGTTATAGTGAATATTTTACACACATCTGATTGGCATATTGGCCGACTTCTCAATGGAAAAAGACGTTATCAAGAGTTCGAGGGGTTTTTCTCATGGCTTCTAGAAACTTTAGATAGAGAAAAAATCGATATACTCTTGGTAGCTGGGGATATTTTTGACAATGCAAATCCGAGCAACCAAGCTCTCGAACTGTACTACAACTTTCTGGCTAAAGCAGCACAGGGCTATTGCAAAAATATTATAATAACTGCGGGAAATCACGATTCCCCTTCTGTGCTAAATGCTCCAAAAGAGCTATTAAAATTTTTCAACATATCTGTAATCGGAAATATCACAGAGTCTGAAGAGGATGAAGTTGTTGTCGTCTCTAAGGAGAATACTCCCCAAGCAATTATCTGCGCTGTCCCCTTTCTACGAGAGCGAGATGTAAGAGAGAGTCAAGCTGGCGAGAGCTGCGACGACAAGATCAAGAATTTAATCGAAGGAATTGAGCAACACTACAGTAAGGTTAACTTTTTTGCAGAAAAGAAAAAACAAGAATTAAATTGCAATATACCGATTATCTCAATGGGACATCTTTTTATTGCTGGTAGCAAACTTGCCCAAAATGAGCAGGACAAAGAGCTCTATGTCGGGAATCTACTCAGAGTGGGTGCTAATATCTTCCCGGAATCAATTGACTATGTGGCTCTAGGCCACCTTCATGTTTGTCAAACTGTAGATAAGAAAGACTTTATTAGATACTCTGGTTCACCAATAGCCATGGACTTTGGAGAAGCAAAGATTGATAGAAAAGTTCTCAAGATTAGCTTCGAAGACAAAGAGAAGGTTGTTTCCGAGATTAAGGTTCCGACCTTCCAGAGACTTGAGAAGATTGAGGGCGATGTAAAGGCGATTATCAAGAAGATAGAAGAGCTAGCTGATTTAAACCAGAGTATTTGGCTTGAGATTGAGTATACTGGAACAAAGATTGTTACAGAGTTGAAAAACACAATCGATGATTATACAAAGGATACAAACCTTGAGGTGTTGCGTATCAAGAACCGATCTCTAGTTCAAAGTATTTTAGATGATAATGAGTATCAGTCGCTTGAAGAGCTTGAGGCTGATGAAATTTTTGAGAAGAGACTTGAAAAATCTGAGTTAGATGATGAAGAAAAGAAGATTATCACTGAGACCTACAAAGAATTACTTGTTATTATCGAAGAAAAAAAGTTAACTGGAGATGAGCCAAATGAAAATACTGAAGCTTAGATTTAAAAATCTTAACTCTCTTTACGGCGAGTGGTCAATAGATTTCACAAATTCAAGATATACAGAAGAGGGAATTTTCTTAATTTCTGGACCTACTGGATCTGGAAAGACTACGATTCTCGATGCAATTTGCCTTGCTCTATACGGAATGACTCCGAGACTTGAGAAGATTTCTAAGAGTGGTAATGAGATTATGTCAAAAGGCACAGCTGAATGTTTTGCGGAAGTAGAATTCCAGACAACCTCAGGTCAATTTCGAAGCTTCTGGTCGCAATCTCGCGTAAAAAAATCTTCTACTGGAGGGTTTGCTGATGCAAAACATGAGATTGCCTCGTACAACCCCCAACAAAAAGAGTACAAAATTTTAAACTCGAAGAAAAAAGATGTAGCAAAGACAATTGAAGAGACTACAGGGATGAATTTCACTAGGTTTAAGCGGTCAATTATGCTTGCACAGGGGGATTTTTCTGGATTTTTGATGGCTAATGCCAACGACAAGGCGCCTATCCTTGAACAGATAACTGGAACTGAGATCTATGGAGAGATTTCTGTAGCAGCATACTACAAACACAAAGAAGAAAAGCAAAGGCTCGAAGAGTTGCGTGTAGCACGTAAGGAGATTGAAATTCTCGATGCAGACTCAGAGGCAGAAATTGAAGAGCAAATTAAAGGATTAGCAAAAGAAAAAAACAGCTCAAAGCAGAATCTTGATCAGCTTAACGAGCAGATTTCGAGGGTCACAAGAATAGAAGAGCTGAATAAGGAGCTAGCTGCGACTCAAGAAGCATTTGAGAATCTAAAAAAGAATGAGTTAAAAATCAAAGAACAAAGGCAACTACTTGAAAATGCTAAAAGAGCAGACGCATTTGATAGCGAGATAAATGAGATAAAAATTTTAAAAGAGAACATAGTTAAAGGGCTAGCTGAATCAAAGCAAACTGAAGAGCTTATTCCTAGAACAGAAGCTTTAATCAATTCTTTTGCCCAAGAAATTGAGACCTTTAAACAGAGCAAAGAGTCGGAGTCGAAGCTGCTAAGCGATCTTGAGAATCTAGTAGAGAAGGTAAAAATTCTTGATGAACAAATTAGACTTAAAAGCAAGGATTTTTCTACACTAAATGAAGAAAAGAGAGCTGCTATTGCAGAACTAGAGGATAGTAATACTAATTTAACTGAGATTAACAATAAACTTGACCAAACAAGAGATATTAAAGCTAGTTCCAGCAAATATCTATCAGAAAATATCGATGACAAGGAGATCAGCTCTGAGTTTAGGCTTCTCTCTGAAAAGATAACAAATGCAAATTTGCGCAATAAAGAGATTACCTGTGCGAAAGAGGATTTAGAAGAATTAAAACTTGAAAAAGTTAAGATCTCTTCACAAATTGTAGATATTTCGAATAAAATTAAGCAACAAGAGACAGCTCTTCAAAATACAAAATTAGACAAAGAGCAGTCACAAGCTAAAGCCAACAAGGTACTCGGTGGATCTACTAAAGAGGAGCTTACCAGCGAGATCACCAGGCTAAAGGATATACACTACTCAGTCGATGCAAATCTTGAACTATCTCAGCAGAGAGCTCTCCTAGAAGATGGTCAGCCGTGCCCACTGTGCGGCTCTCTTAGCCATCCACTCACGGCTGAAGAATCAGAGCTCAAGCGCCAGAAGGAAGAGTTAAGGCTCAAAATTGAAAAGTGTCAAGCAATTATCAACGAAGTAGCAGATCTCGAGAAATTAATGCTGGAGTTTGATTCTGCTAGCAATAGAGAACAAAATATATTGTTGGATCTTCAGCGAGAGCAGAAAAGCCTCGAAGAGAAAGCCAACTCCAACGCAGAAAAATCTCTAGCCGCAGAGAAGTCTCTCCAAAAGCTTAATGATGAAAAATTAGCACTAGATAGCTATTTAGAACCATTAATAGAGCGATATAATTCTAGCCCCAGTAATCTGCTCGAGATTTTGCAAAAGAGGATAGCTGAATATACTAGACAAGAGAAGATTCACCAGGAGAACAGAGAGTTGTCTCTGAAGCTTGAAGGTGAGAAAGAGAGATTTACCGAGAAGATTGAGTCAACCAAGAAGCGAATCGAAGAAATTTCCAACAAACTTGAGATTCTTGGCCTTGAGAAAATTATCCAAGACCGTAAGAATCTTTTCGGAGATAAAGATCCTGAGATAGAATTGACAACAGCCAAAACAAAGCTTTCTTCAATAGATAAGAAAATCGAAGAGACTAGCCAGGAGAAAGGAAAACGAGAACGCGAATTAGAAGGTTTCCTTGCAACTATAAAGATTATAAAAAAGTCCACTAACGACAATATCCAAAGATTGAAAAGTCTTGAAGAAGAAATCTCAACTAAATTAATAGAGAATGGCTTCTCAGATATTGAGAATCTTCTCAGTGCCAAGCTTACAAAATCTCAACAAGACGAGATTCTCAAAGATATTGATCAGCATAAGACCCAACAAACTAGATTAGAGACGCAAATAAATGAAAAAGAACTATCAATTGAAAATATCAAAAGAAGTCTTTTGTCTGACAAAGATCTACCAGTACTACAAGGGGAAAAACTCCTAATCGAAGAAAAAATTGAATCATGTGAACGTGAAATTTCAAATCTCCAAAGCAAACTCTCTATAAATGAGAACCAGCAAGAAAAGGCTCGGGAGCTATCTGTAAGAATTGAGAACCAGTCAAAAGAGACCGAGAAGTGGGCAAAGCTTTCAGAGCTTATTGGATCTGCAAAAGGGGATAAGTTCAGAATCTTTGCACAAAAGATAACATTTGATGCGATGATTCACCAAGCTAACCAGCAATTAAAGAAGATGTCTGACAGATTTCTGCTTATCAGCAATCCTGATCCTGAAAAGGCTCTGGAATTTAGCGTAATTGATAACTACCAGGCAGGAGAAATCCGCTCGACAAAGAATCTCTCCGGTGGTGAGACCTTCCTGATTAGTCTCTCATTAGCACTTGGATTATCAAAGATGTCAAGTCGCAAGGTTAAGGTAGATTCTTTATTCCTCGATGAGGGATTTGGAACTCTTGATGAAGATGCTCTTGAAATGGCGATTGAGACTCTCTCGAATCTGAAACAGGATGAGAAGACAATAGGAATTATCTCCCATGTTGCTACTTTAAAGGAAAGGATTAATAATCAGATAAAGGTTACAACTGTAAATAATGGAAAGAGCAAACTCTCAGGACCAGGTTGTGTCTACTGCGGATCTAGTAGTCAGACAGATACTCTATTATAGATTGATAATCGTAGCTTGAGAGAAACTCAAGCAGCTTATCTCTAACATCTTCTTCTTGTAGTTGCTGAGCAATCTTAAGTATCTCTTTTTTACTGCCTAGCCTTGCTAACTCAATTAATTGATCAACACAATCAGCAATCGCAAGAAGATTATCGCTAAGTTCAGCAGATTGTTCTGTTACCTGCTCAGCGGTTTGTTCTAGTGTAGCTGCAGAACCAGGCAAATCAAGATTGTTGGGGCTATCCTCATCTAAGACCTGAATTCCTAGCCTAAGAGAAATTGCATAAAGAATATCTTCAAGCTCCGCAAGACTAAGAGGCTTATGCAAGAAAAAATCTGCACCAGCTGCAAAAACCTCATCAATCTCCTCTTTAAAAACACTTGCACTAATAATAGTAATAATAATATCGTCATCTTCCCTTATCGCCTTCATTTTCTCCATTGTCTGAAAGCCATCAAGTCCTGGCATCTTCCGATCTAGAAAGACTAATTCATACTTTTTCTTCTCAAACTCAACTATTGAAGCAGCACCGCTATCAAAGATTGAAATATTTTTAAAACCCAGATTATGGAGTAATTCTTCCAAAAAATTGCGATTATTAAGCGAATCATCAACAACCATCACATTCAGTTCCAAGAACTTATCTAAGAACTTATGCTTATCTCTCACTGCTGAATGCTGATTATCTGCAACAATAAAAGACTCGCACTCTTTTGCAGTAATTGTTGCTGTGAACCTACTACCTTCGCTCTTATTACTACTTACTACAATATCACCACCTAACAACCTAGCGAATTCCCGACTTATTGAAAGTCCTAATCCTGACCCTTCACTCGCAGTGATTCCTTCATCAGTCTGTTCGAAAATTCTAAAAATTTTCTCATAATCTTCTTCTGCAATTCCACTTCCAGTATCTTCAACCACCATATCCAATCGTTCTTCCTGAAAGAAAATAGAAATCGCTACGCCACCCTTCTCGGTAAATTTTATCGCATTTCCAATTAGATTTATCAATATTTGACGTATTTTGCCTTCATCAGAGAATATACACTTTGGAACATTGTTACTATCAACCCTTAAATACAAACCTTTTTGTTCTGCTTTAATCTTAAACATATCTATCAGATTATCTAGCATGTGACAAAAATCAAACTGCGACAAGTTTTTTTTAATTTGACCAAACTCAATTTTTGACATTTCCAGCACATCATTTATCAGACTCAAAAGATGTTCACCACTAGAATTTATAACCGCTAGCTTCTCTCTCTGCGTGGCAAGAAGATTGCCCTCTAAGATCAACAACTGAGAATAACCTAAAATTGCATTCAAAGGAGTACGCAATTCATGGCTCATATTAGCAAGAAACTCTGTCTTGGCTTTGCTATTAAACTCAGCAAATTCCTTAGCTTTTTGCAACTCTTCGGTTCGTTGCTCAACAATCATTTCAAGATGATTCTTATAATCGTTTAAAATTTTCTCAGCAGTCTCTTTTTTCGATATCTCTTTCTTAAGCTTTAGATTTAAATTCCTCAGCGACTCTTCGCGGGAGTGAATTTTCACCGACATATCTTGAATATCATTCATAATAGGCAAAAATTCCTTGCTATAAACTTGAAAGCCAATATCGTGATAATCTCCCGAACTAATCTTCTTTATATCCATGCTCAAAGAGTTAACAACATTTTTGATAAGCAAGCGAATTAAAACAATAGTAATAAAAAGAAGAATTCCCAAAGAGATAAAAGAGGTTAAGACACTAAAAATAATGTACTTTTGTGTATTAGCAACAATCTTCTGATTACTGAATACAACTTCGACCTCTCCAATGACTTTTTCCGAAAAATATAAAAAAAAGCTGTCAGTAAGATAAGCCTCTTCGAGAACAACTCCATAGCTCATTTCTCGACCATAACTCATCTCCTCCTGATTATAGACCTCTTTAATTTGAATAAAAGCAACATCTTCATCCTTAACAAGAGCATTACAAATATTGTCAATCATCTCATAACTAAAACTCCAAAGAGGATCTTTAATACTCTCTTGCAAATATTTCCGATATTCCAAAATTTTTGCATCTAGTGAGTCTTTCTCTCGTGAAATCTGTGCGTTAAGATTTATAACTGTCAAAACAATCATCAATGGCAGTGTTATAACCAGAACAGCAAGAATCAACATATTTGTTAAAGATAACTTAGATAAACCTTTCATCTATACTCTCTACTTAATTATAGTTTAAAATTTTGAAAAATGAAATTAATCAGATAAAAGATTTAAAACTGTCGCTGGCGCCCCAATACTGAGGCCAGATCCATCATAGGCTCCAATACTATCTCCATCCTTTCCACTTCCAATCAAAGCAGAACTAGAAGACAACTCATAATACCCTTTTGCCTTATCTAAAAAACCACTCGATTCATAACTACAATTAGAACCAAGCACAGGATTTGTCGAATCACTTACAACTCCATCAAAATTGATGTAATCAATCTCAGGATTTATACTAGCACCTGATTCTATAAAAAGACCATATGAACAATCAAATATCGCTGTATCTAACAAAATAAACTTAGTAGCACTAGCCGAAGCTTTAACATTAATTGCATAATCACCAATTTGCTGAGGAATAGAAAAACCTTCGTAAATCCACCGCTTCGATTGAATCTGAGCATTCAAATTACAATGACTAATAAAGATATCGCTCGATGATGACGGCTCATTTACCATTATTGGCCAAGTAGTATCAACAACAATGCAATTCTCAAAGACAAATTCCGCATGTCCATTCAAATTTGGCCCTGCCTGAGATCCAGAGATAAATGTCTGGCGAACAGTCAACAGACCTGGATCATGTGTATCGATAGCCTCATGACCACAATCTTTTATTGTAACAGATTTTATATCTGACTGACACTCAGAGTTATAAGGTATCTGAATATTTATACCACTAGCCCAAGTATGAGCAACTACTGAATTATGAACATTCAATCCCTCATGATTTGGCATTGTTCCAATACCATCGCGACACCAACTAACGCAAGTGTAATCAAAATAGCCCTTTTTTACAGTAAAACCAATCCAATTATCATAAAAAGGCTCTTCGGCTGAACTTTTAAAAACAATTGGCTTATCAAATGTACCTCGACATGATATCTCTCCTAAGACTAGAAAAGTAATTCTACTTTTTTCAAACTCTTCAGTATACATAGGATCATCAGCTGTCAAATTATCAGCCTCCCCAAGATGTGACATCTGCGCTACATCTTGCCTAGCCATTACAGTGATAACACTGCCAGGTTCTATTGTTAAAAGTACGCCCTCAGCAACAACGATATCACCTGTAACAGTAATTTCTCCCGACCAAACAGTATCTTTCTCAATAAACCCATTTGCGTCATTTAGATCCATCCCACACGAAACAAAAACAATTAAAATAGATATTAAAAATATTTTTTTTCCCATAATAACTCCGCTAAAATCTATAACCAATATCTAACACGAAAGAAGACTGAAAATATGCTCCATTTGAAGAAAAAAACGGTCGAAGAACTATCAAAGGTCGTAAAACTACATTCTTATGTGGATTGATAACAACACCAGCTGAAACAGAGAGAAAACCACCCGTATCCATTATGAAAGTATTTTCCTCACCTGAAACATATCTATCCCATTGAAGAAAGACTCCTCCACCAAATCTGAAATGAAAATTAAACATCGAGATGAATTTTGTATTGTAAAAAAATTCATTCCCTATAAAAAGATAGTGGGATTGGTCTGGCATCTCTTCTCCTTCTCCAAGCTTGATTACCCCATGACCATTGTACTCCACCGAGAAAGCATATCCTAACTGACTGAGTAATGGAATCTTCCCCCCAAAATCTGTCTCAAATATAAACCCAGCAGAAGTGATAATCGACGGTTGATCAATAGAATCCATAGGGAAAATTCCATAAAAAAATGGCCACCTGAAGACTAAATTAACAGAACTTGAGATATTTCGCTCAGGATCTAACTCTTTTTTTTCAAGAGAGAGAACACGAAAGAGAATCTTCGAACAATCTCGCCCCGAAGGATTAATAATTCTTATCTTATAATAACCACTTTTTGCCTCTTTAAAGTCTGCCCAGAAGTTTAGCTCTTTTTTTGAGACAATATTAATATTAGAGACAAGTACTGTTCCATTTTTGCCAGTAATTTCAACCTTAGCACCTTTCTCAAATCCATTTCCTTTAATTGAAAAAAGAGGAATTATCTCCTGTTCGTAGACCCTCTTAGGATTAATCTTCAAAATTATTGGAAGACTTTTTCTAACAAACTCCAATCCTCCTGTCAAAATATCTGACTTGCCAGATGGATTTTCAACATAAATATCGTAAATACCAGATTTAAACCCCTTAGTGTTAAAACGACAAAGATAATCATTCCCCTCGGAACTTATTATATCAGCCTCAGCCGAATTCCTCTCATTTTGTATAAAAACCTTACCTCCACTCTCAAAATCATAAATTGAGAGTAGAAACTCAATTTCGTCTTCTCCAACATAATAGAGATCTGCCTCAGAAAAAATTATGATCGGGGGCTTACCTATAATTACTTCAAGTCGAATCCACTCAGTCTGGGCAGCAGGTTTTAAAAATCTATTTAAAACTGTAATCTGATACCTATAAATCCCTGGAAGAAGAATAACTTCTAGATAACTATTCTGAGTCTCCTGTTCAAGGACAACCTCTCCGGCTGAATTTTGAATCACAATTCTGTATGAGTATGCATTTGGAACAGGCTCCCACTCTATCCGATTAGTTGCATAGCTAGTCGCAAACAGGAGAAGCAGTAATGTAATAATAAATTTATCTTTCATTTTATGCTCACCCCCAATCCCGCAAAACTAGTTATCACAAGGTCTATACGATTATTTGGATAAAAAAGTGGTCTAACCCCAACACCAAAATTAAAAAAAACTTTTTTCTTGGTTCTAATTATCATATCTGCCCCAAAATTAAAATACGGAACAGCAGTCTGATAGCCTGTATAGTCGTCAAGAAATGGAGTATCACCCAATTTCATATTTAAGATACAAACCCCAAAACCAGCCTTAAAAGAAAAATCCAGAGGAATATCAAGTTGAGTCTTATAAAAAAGGTTAGCACCAATCATTCCAAAAAGAAAAGGATTATATGTTGCAGTTTCTTCACCATAGATAGTATCATTTAAAAAGAATGAGAATAGAAAATCAAGCTGCACTCCTAAATCTTTAACAAAAGGCTTATCATGAAAGACCTTGTTGCCAAATCCAAAATCAGCTGTCATACCAAATCCAGTTACTGAATGAAAAAACTTATCGCCACGAGCAAGCCCAGTATCACCCTCAGGTGCTGTAACTCGCTTATCTAATCGCATATTAGCAAAAACATAGTTAAATGAAATTTCAAAGATATTGCTAATTACATATGAGTTCACAGTAAAGGCTTTAGCTAGTACAGACTCAAGCCCAGAAGGATTTATAACAACCAGATCATATACACCAGAATTAGCAAACCTAAGATTAAAATCAACAGAAAGATTCAGCTCACTTACCTTTTTTGTATAATCAGCTCTAATGGTGTAGAACTCATTTCTGAGTAGTACCTGAGCACCATCTTTAAAATTCTTGCCAAGGATGCTTACGCCACGGTAGGTCTCAGAAATATAGCCGCTATTCTGAGATAGCGACTCTACCTCCGGTTGCAAAGCCTTTTCTAAAACAAAGATTCCGCGGCTAATTGAAAATAGTCCAGAAGGATCCTCAACAAGCAGAGAGTAACTTTTTTCATAATCGAATTCCCCAGATGTATCAAAGGATATCTGAATATCACCATTATCTAACCTAGTCCACTTTGCCTCGATAATCCTAGAATCACTCTCATCTGCAAGAAAAATCTTAGATTCTTCCTGCATATTATTGATAACAGCTTTAAACTTAAAATCTCCAATACCAGTATAAATTTTGTTTGCCGATACTGATTTTATAATCGGCTTCAAAGCTACTTTTACAGTTAAATTTTGCCAAGGAGTCTCTGCAGCCTTTTTCTGAAATTTGTTCAGAACAATTACCTTAAACTGATAGCTACCTGGAAAGAGTGTTAAAATTATAAAATTCTTCTCAACTTTTTCCTCTACAATAGTAATACCATCTTTCTGCAAGACAAAGATATAGGCTGCAGCACCTTCGACTGGATCCCAATCAATCTGCCTAGTAAAATCAAGGCTTTGTGAAAAGCCAACAGCAGAGAGACAAATAAAGATCCAGACAAGTACTATTCTACTGTGCATAAATTGTCTCCGGCGATGTTATTTCAGGTGCTATAATCTG
The DNA here is from genome assembly GCA_016936615.1 of Spirochaetales bacterium. Classification (GTDB taxonomy): domain Bacteria; phylum Spirochaetota; class Spirochaetia; order JAFGXN01; family JAFGXN01; genus JAFGXN01. The sequence continues at coordinate 29,801 of JAFGXN010000033.1, forward strand.
ATTTTCCAGGAATAGAGTGAATTTGACACGCATAGGCTCCCCAACAATCAGCAAATCCTTAACGCCAGGATCCTGAAAAGCAGTTACCTCTAAGTAGAACTCACTAACATCAAGCAATTCTAACTTCGTAAATGAGTATCTAGTATCACGGATATTATCCTCTTGAAAAATTATACTCTTACCATCAGCAGCAAAAATTCTGATCCGATAATATTCAGCACCAACAACCCTGCGCCACTGAAAATTCAGCAGATTGAGCGTATCCACAGCAATTCTCTGTTCAGCCTTCGGAAATACTGGCTCTGCAGCAAGCAACTTTGGCAAATCCCCGACAACTAGAGCCCTAACTTCGGAGACCACAAAGCTCATCTTCTTATCACTTATACCTTTTACTCGCCAAAAATATCTTCCAGGCTGAATATTTTCTAATTTATAAGAGTTACTACTTGATCTGTAGATTGCAGCAATCTCGTTGAATTCGGAATCTTTTGCAATCTCCAACCAGTAATAATCAATTCCATTTATAGGTTGCCAAGAAAATAACAATCCTGCCTTGTAAATATCAAGCAAGCCAGTAGTAATTTGGCTACGAGGACCTTGAAGAAGTAAAGGTTCAAAGGTTGTACCTGTAGCTTCCACCTCTTTCTCAACAATCTTCTCGACAGGTACTTCAACAATCTTCTCAACCTCAACTATTTTCTCAACCTCAACAATCTTCTCGACTGGAACCTCTACGATCTTTTCAACTTCGACAATCTTCTCGACCGGAACCTCTACGATTTTCTCAACTTCAACTATCGTCTCAGAATTAGTAACCTCTCGCTTTGCAACAGAGAAACTAACATTCTCAGACTGAGAACTAACTAGTCGCCCATCAGGATATCTCTTCTCAGCAATAATTTGAAGACGGTAACCACCCTCAGCAAGATTCAACCCAGGCTTAAAGATATAAAAGTTATCTTTCGTTGTCTCAGCAAGGACTATCACTCCATCACTCTTAGTCAAGACAACTTTATAACTCTCAGCAGCAGGATCAGCTGTCCAATTTACCTTGTAAGAGGACAACATATAATCGTAGACAACCGAATTCGGTAGTGGTGAAAAAATTTCAGGTTTTTTCAAAAGTGAAACTGCATAAAAATCCGAAGTCTTGCTGCGTTGATAGACATATCCATCCTGACTAACAAACTCAACATACCAATAATATCGTCCTGAATCAGGTATGAAAAAGTCAATATCCTTACTTTTGGTTGTCAGAGCTGCTACAGGTTTGGTCAAAGAAGAATCACTGAACAGGCTTACACGAAATAGCCCAGAATAACTAGAATCCCACTTCAGGTTAACATTTCCGGATGAGACAAACTCGACAATTCCACCCTGCTTTGGCAGACTAGGAGTAAGCGAACCACTCGGTGCAGTTACAATAAATGAGAAAGGCAGAGAGGTCACAACAAGATTGTTCGAAGAATCAAGTGCACCAACCTTCCAGCTATAACTTCCAGGCTCTAATCTCCTCGGAAAGGTTATAGAATTATCCAAAGTTCTAATACTCATCACAGGATTAGTAAAATTATTATCTTTTCCTAGAATAAATAGATAAGCTGAAGCATTTGCTGCAACCTGCCACTTAAATTCAATTTGCTGATCTATCTCCAATACTGAAATTCTCTGATTTGCACGTGGAGAGGTCAGCTCAGGTCGTGAAACTTCGATTTTATCTTGAGAGATTGTAAACGAAGCCACAGAAGAATCAGGTAGTGCACGATTCTTTGAGTCAAATGCGCGAACCCGATAATAGTACTTTGCAGGTGTCAGCCCTTTTACATTGGCACTCTTTCCACTTGAAAAAACAGTCCTCTCTATAATCTTAAAATCAGGATCAGTTGAAATATCTATATAAAAGTTTGAAACAACTGCAGGTTGCTCCCAAGAGAAGGTTAATCCAGTATCTTTTATGCTAATCTCACTAAAAACAGTATTATTCTCTGGCAACTTTAGAATACTAGGAGTGTAACGAACTATGTTTGAAATTGTAAATTGCTGGGTTGTTGCAGGGCTCTGCTTCAAAATTTTGTTATTTGCATCGCTGATAACTGCTGTTAGCCTAGCAGAATAAACTCCACGAGAAGTGAATTGCGAGGCGGGAATCTCAAAACTTGTCGAATCAATATTATTTTTTACAAAAACCTCAGTTCCAGATTGGTTCAAAATAGATAAATTATACCGTGTAGCATCAAGAACACTTGACCACCGCACTAGTAAGGTCTCTCCACTCACAAGCTCTACAGAACTACCTTGCTGCGGATCTAACACAACAGGGCTCTCAAGTGGAACAGAGACAACTAACCTTCGTGCATCGCTCTCGAATTTTACAGACCCTTTTTCATATATGACCTTCCAGAAATAGACTCCAGAATTTGGAATAATAACTGTCTTATTCAGATCTGAAACTAAGGAGTCATAATATGGCTGAGAATCAGGAGATTTAGCAAAAACCTGAATCCTAAAGTTACTCTTATCAAGATTGCTAGCCCATCTAAAGTTTACAGGTGAAAACTTCTCAATTTCAAGATTTTCATCTACCTTAGGATAGACTAGACTGATATTCCCTTCGATTTTCTTTATCTCAAAGCTGTTAATAATCTTATTTGAGATAAGGTTATTTTCAAAATCAATCCCATCAACTGTCCAAAAATATGTTCCAGGATTTGAAAATCCAGTAAGCAAAAAACTACTACTACTCAATCTCTTTTCAGAGATAATAGTCCTAAAATCTCGACTATCTGAAATTTTCAATATATACTCTTTAATCTCTCGGTCAGGCGACCAATTAAATCTTATTCCAGATTGAATATCAAGGGTAGAAAAGCCATTGTTATCAGGATAGATTAATTTCGGAGCCCTGATCTGCTGCTTAATTGCTAGTGAAAAGCTTCCAACATCGCTACTACCCTTGCTCTCAAGACCAAGAATTGGATAGACAGGTGTAACTCTCCAGAACAACTTCCCAACCTTGTTCTTAAAATTCTTCGAGCTATTAAGATCAAAATTCAGATATGCACCTCTAACATTATCAAACTTCTCGACATTTCCAGAGAAATTTTCATTATCTGAGACTTCAACAAGATATGAATCAGCATAAAATGACTGTCTCCATGAAAATCTAACCAATGGAGGGGTATTTCTATATTCAAAAAGCAAATTTGATGTTGGAGAAATAAGAGTAACCTTATCCTCCTGCAAAATTGAGACTACTCGTGGAATACTATATTCGATTAAATCATCCTTCTGAGTCTTGATACGCCAGAACCAGTTACCAGCCTCGAGTCGAAGCCCAATACTATCACGACCCTTCGCATCGAACTCACGCGAATCAGAAAAGTCCCGTGATGCTGATATCTCTAGCACGGTTGAACTAGGCGCCTCTTCTATCTTCCATTTAAAGAGAAGCTCTTGTGATTTAGAAAAAGTTACAATATACTGCCTGTCAGCAGGTAAAAGTGGCATTGCCTGAATTTTCGCCTTTTTCAAATCTAAGGCAGCGAAATCAACCTCAGATCCCTTCTTACCAGCCTCAATATTTATCGCTTGATTAGCCCCTATAGATTGTTGGGTTCCGCCTATTGCTAATTTCGCATCTCCCTCAGCAACAGAGACACTAACATCTCCACTCTCACTACGTCCTACATTAACCGAAGCTGAAGAGAACTCTACAACTCTGTCGCCAGAGACAACCCGAAGTGAACCTTGATCCTCATCTTCGCCCTCGCTTGAAACTCTGTTAGCAGCAATCAACCCCGAGACCAGCTCGACACTCTTCTCTTTAGCCAGCCAGTCTAACACAAGGTAGGTATTCTCTTCAAGATTGATCTTAGTGCCGTCTAGCATCTCAATTGTAGCACTAACTCCACTCCCGGTTCTAATTGAATCGAGGTTATAGATAGGCGCCTTACCGTCGATGGTCTCCCAAATATTGATACTCGCATACTTTCTTCGAATTGAGTCATTTGAATATACAATCGAACCAATAATCTGCCCATCAACATTCTCAACAGTTGCATTAAGCTGACGATACAACATATAACTAGAAGAGGCTATTATGGCAACAAATATTGAACCAAGAATAAAATCCTTTATATTTTGACTATTCAATAATTTCATACTTTTCTTCCGATTCATCCAGATTTAAATCATTTATATTATCGAATTTACCTTCGATACCAACTAAGGCTCTTAATTCAGATAGAGATTTCGGCGCATCAGGATCATCAAGTCGTCCAAGCACAGCATATATCTGTTGAGGCTCTGTCTTACCTTTTACCTTAATCTTATTCATAGGAACCAACCTGAAGGTATCTTTGACCTCATCTGCTGTAGCCTGAGAGATTAATATATCAGTTCCCATTGGCTTATTTAGGGCTTCAATTCTTGAAGCAAGATTCACAGCATCGCCTATAACTGTATACTCCATCTTCTCAGAAGAACCAATCTGCCCAGCTAGGACATTACCAGTGTTTATTCCACAACCAATCTTAATAATCGGCTTCTTATCACCACCACGATTCTCATTAAATTCCAACAAGGCCTGTCTCATCATCAACACACCATTAACAGCATTCTCAGCATCATTGCCGCTAGAGATTGGAGTACCCCAAACCGCCATAATTGCATCACCAATATACTTATCTACAACACCCTTTGATTGGTTGACACATGCAACCATCCTTGTCATATAATCATTTAAAAATTCCACAACCTCATCTGGTGCAAGCTTCTCGGAAATAGCAGTAAAAGACCTAATGTCTGAGAAGAAGATAGAGGCCTTCTTTATCTCGCCTCCAAGCTTGATTTCCCCCTTCGAAGCAAGATCTGCAATATTCTTATTAACAAATTTACCAAAAGCACTCTTAATCCTCTCTCTTTCTTTAAGACCTTGACCCATCTCGATAAATGACTCAGTCAAGACACCAACCTCATCGTGACTTCGAGCCCTCAACTCGACATCATAATTACCATCCTGTATCTGTTTCGAAGCAAAAACTAATGCTCGAAGAGGATCTGAAATTGAACGAGAAAATAAGAGAACTATCAGACCAACAACACCAACAGTAAACAAAACAATCAATACAAATATCCAAATTGCCAAGTCTAAGAAGGCTAAGGCCTTATCTCTCTCAAACTCTGTAATTACTGCTAGCCTTCCAAAATTTATTTTATTATAGCTGCCAATATACTTAGTCATGACTTCAAGAGGTTCTTCACCCTCTTCACCCTCAAAGACAACAAGCCGTTCATACTCTTCCTGTGAATAAGTTGCTCCCTGACCCTGACTTCCGATAAAAGAGTTAACAATAAATCTATCTTTATAGTTTTTATTAAGAATAAGCTGCTCAACATCTGGATGAACAATAATCTCACCCTTGTCATTAACAATATATCTCTCGGAATATGATTTTTTACCTGTTTGAATTGTCTTCACAAAGATATTCGAGATATCGACAAAGACAACTAGAGAAGTCTTCTTATTAGCAACAATATAGGTAGGAGATGCAAAACCAATAACTGGTTTGCCAAGATGTGATGATACGTTAAAGACCGAAACAGATCCATTTGCAGCATCCTCAATCTCCACTTGTCTAACTGTAAGAATATTTCTAACATTCTCCTCTGAGACACCAAACTGACCTAACATCTGCCTATTAAAAAATTCATAATCTGTATCAGGAATAGCCACATAGACAACGCTTCCATTTTTTCCAAAATAATTTTCAACATACTCGCTAAGGCGACCATCAATAATCTTATTACTTCCGATTATCAGGTTCTCTGCATTTCCCCGAATAGTCTCAAGCTGGTCCTCGACCTTACTCGCTAGGACACTGCTAATACCCTGGTTTGAATCCTCTATCGTCATCATAATATTATCTCTGAAAAAGATAGTCGCAATTACTCCAATCGCAGAAAGAGACGAGATAATCATAATAGTAAAAAAGAGAATTAACTTAGAACCGATAGAAAATTTAACTTTTTTCCCAGCTAACTGAACCTTTCTAATCTCATGCCTAGACTTCTTCTTAGTAGAATCAATAAATCGATCAACTTCAGTCATTACTGTATTCTTGACAACCTCAGAGACCTCTTCTTTTACCATCTTGACAACAGTCTCCTGAATCTCCTCACGAACTGCTACCTTTACACTATTTTTTAAAGATTTCTTAAACTCTTCCATCTTTGAATCTGTAAGCCCTACGCCTCCTGACTGACTAGACGCAGCAGATTGAACAGCAGGAGTCTTCACAATCTCAGCTAACTCTGCCTTAGGCTTATAAAGCTCTTTCAATAATTTTCCTGAAATACCCTTATCCTTCAAATAATCAAGACTAGGTCTATCAGTCTTTAAAAGAAGATAATATGGCAGACCAGGATTATCCCCAAGTAGATCTTTATTCTCTACCTCAAGTGATCCATGCAGTAAAAGAACATCCTCTGCCACTAATTTATCAATCTCAGTAAATAACCAGTCGTATCGATTCTCAAATTCAAAAAAATCAATGATTATAATAGAAAGAAACTCATTCTTAGCGCATTTATTCAATATATTTGATGGAATATTCACCCCAATCTGCTGATTTTGATCCTTTGAAAACTTCAATTTCCGAATCTGTGGTCGAAATATAAACTCATTTCTATTCTCAGTAAAATACTGCAACAACTCGTCTACAGAGATATCAGTCTTCAACGACTCGACATTCTTATCAGAGGCAAACCACATACGAGCCAGCATAATCTCAATCTTCTGAATCAGCAATCCAAGCATTCCTCCAAGCTCTTCAGAGATAAAAAGCGAAGATTTCATCAGCTCATCAATAAGAGGATGACCAAATGAAGCTAAATTTGCAATATCTAATAGATCACAAGCAGATGAAAAATATAAAATACGGTTAAAATCCTTCTTAATTGATTTAAACTCATACTCTGAGATCTTTCTACCTGAAGATTTTACAAAAACCTTCAGATTATTCAAAGAATCTCTAATTCTATCAACATAACTATCTACAATCAAAACTGTTTTATCTTCCATAAAAGCTCAAACTCCTAATTTATATTATTTGTAATTAATACTTGAACGTGCTACCCTAAATCCTACATCGGCAGAAAAGGCTGTTTTATTAAATGACATCCTCTGACCCGGTTGTAGGTATATTAAATCTTCCATATAACAGCTCCCCCCCTTGATAACCTTAGCTTCATTATTATTAGTTAAAATGCCAGCGCCACCGCCATAGTCAAAAGAATAGCTATCAGCAACCCACTCAAAGACATTTCCACTCATATCATATATTCCCAGAGAATTTGACTTCTTCTGACCCACAATTACTAGTCGATAATTTGCCAAGGCACTAGGTCGATCTGCAAAATTACTATAATTAGAAGAATTCCAAGAGTATTCATCCTCTTGCCCTGCAGAAGATGCGCCTGAAACAAAAGAAGAAACATTAAAGTCAGTGCCATTGTATCGCGCAGCCCCCTCCCACTCTTTCTCTGTAGGCAATCTATACCCATTCTTTGTTAGATCATAGACTTCAGAACTAAATGAAAAAGGCTGTTCCAATCCATTTTTTATATTTAATAACCAGCAAAAGGTCATTGCACCAAAATATGTCACTCCTACTGCTGGATAATCATTATATCCAGAAAGTAATCTTAAAAAATACTTTTTATACCCATCCTCCTCAGCATAATCAGCATAGAGAGGGGTATTTGAACTAGAAAAATCAATTAGTAACTTATTAGAATCTAAGACAGAATACAAGGCACCATCATTTGTGAAATAAAGGAATCCATTCTCAAGTCCCCAATTATAGACATTAAAAAGCTCTATATTTGTAATCTCATGAGAAGAAAGATAAAATTCGTCGTAAGAGACACTAGTACCACCAATTTGATAAGATCCTCCAGGAACATTTACTAATTTATTGACAGACGACCCTTCATTTATCACAACAGAGGAGGTTGTCTCAAAGACGACAATATAATCCTTAAAATTACCAGTACCTGAGAATATACGGAAAAATTGCTTTGTCGCTATAGATTCAGTCTCATAATCATAAACACACCCAGTAAAGTTAATAGGCACACTATAATCATCTATCTTCGAACCAAGACTAAGCGACTCAGAATTATTGACCAGAGTAACAGGACTTCCAGAGACAGAAGAGTCTTCCGGTTTAATAGACACAGAACTAAGAACCGCATCTGGATTGACCTTAAAGACTATCGCACCAATGCGGGGATCGAGTCCATAGCGAGAAGGGGCTATCTCATAAATATCAGCAATATAAGTTGTAAGTGAACCACTGACATCAACAGAGATAGTAACATTATGAATTTGCTTATCATAAGCACCTTCACACGATAATAATAAGAAAAATATAAATAACAACAAATTTAATACAGTTTTTTTAATCATGCTAGGAATATTTTATATTATTTTTACAAATATATCAATTTTTTTTTAATAAAATGTAAGAAAGATGGTGGAAAAAACTGATCTATCTGATAAAGTATTGCTATGACAGGATTATTCAAATTAGCACTTACCCTAGTTATTCTCGCCAACACCAACAATCTTGATTACACCACCGACACGCAGCCCATTATAAATGTATCAACATCAGAGAAGGTTCTGTTTCTAACAATTGATGATGGAAATGATCCAGACCCTAGATTGATTGACTTTTTACTTAATTCAAAAATAAGAGGAACTGCTTTCATAAATGGCAACATTATCGACAAGAACATTGAGTGGATAAAGGCTCTCTCCGCCGCAGATTGGGATATTGCGGGTCACAGTTACAACCACAAGGCACTAACGACAATGAGCGAGACTGAACTAAAGATAGATACAATCTACACCTCTACAGCGATATTCCTAGCAACAGGACAATTTAATTTTTTCCTAAGACCTCCTTACGGAATCTACAACTCCACCACCAGCGCAATCTTAGCAGGGCAAGGCTACAAGATAATCAACTTTGAGAGACAAAACTCGACTGCGGATTTCATTGATTCAATAAAACTAGAGACAAAGTGGAGTAGAATTGATAACTTCTTAGAGAAGGCCCAGGGTGGCGAGATTATCCTTGCCCACTTCGGCGCGAAGGACTCCTACCAGACAGTCAAATACACGGTCGAGCAAGCGCTAGCGCAAGGTTTTCGATTTGAAAAAATCTCAAATTATATAAAAAAATAAATTTTATACCAAAACTAATTGACATTTTTTCTACTTTCAGGCATATTATTTATACAAAGCGGGTGTAGCGAAGCTGGTTATCGCACCGGCCTGTCAAGCCGGGGATCGCGGGTTCAAGTCCCGTCGCTCGCGAAGACTGAGAGA
>JAFGXN010000034.1 GCA_016936615.1 Spirochaetales bacterium
GAGTCCATTGAACCTTAACAGAAACTCCATCATCATTTGCAGTTACAGCAAGATTTGTCACAGGATCTACACTCATTTCATCTTCAATCGTAGGGATTCCATCGACTTGCATGGCAAAAGCCAAAATAACAAATCCCAATTCTTCTCCATCCTCAATCAAGTCGATAGCAGCAAGAGTATCATCTTTTGCCTTAACAACTTTAGTCCAGTTTTCAGCAGAGTAGTCAGCTTCTTTTAGCGCTCCGAAGATTTCAAGTAGTTCAGTTTTTTTGCTTTTTCTAGCAATTTCAATATCTGTAAGTGTTTGTGTTGTTTGTTTTTCAATAACAGATTGTATTCCATTTACATTAACTGCGTAGATTATAAATTGGTATTTAACGCCTTTTTCAAGATTTTCTATAAGCTTTTCTCTAGATTTTGAATCTATTTCTATTTTTTTTAGATCCTCTTCTTTCGCATTTTCTGGTCCGTAAAGGATTACTGCAGTTGTTCCTGCTGGTTGTGTCCATTTAAGTAGGACTGAAGTTCCTTCTTCTGTAACATTTGCAGTGAAGTCTGTTACAGGGTCTACCATTTCTTCGCATGAGAAGAATGTGCACATTATTGCTATAGATATTATAGCTAATAGTGATTTTTTCATTTGTGTCTCCTAATTTGTTTATTTGCATATAATAGAGTTTTTAAGTAAAAATGTCTACTGATTTTTTTTTATATCTTAAAAATTAGAGAAATTTCAGATTATTTTAATAATTTGCTGCCCGTAGGCAGCAACGTCGTTCAATTATACCTCTTCCACAAGTGGTATTAGTTTTGTGTTTTTTTTGTAAGATTTTCTAAGCAGTGTTGGTAGCAGTGTGAGGGTTAGCAGCATAGATACAATCATAGTTAGCCACATCAGAATTGCAAGGTGGGTGTGAATTGCAAATGGTGAGAGAAAGAGCGCACTCATGCCGATTGCAAGTCCAAGGGAATTTGCGATTATTGGCGTGGATGTTACAGAGAATGCATGATTGATACAACCTTCTTTTTCTGCTGCTGAGCTAAAATGCACTGCGTAGTCTATACCAACACCGATGGTGATACTAAAAATTGCTGCAGTTATTAGATTGAGGGTAATTCCTGTTATTCCTATGAATCCAAAAAGCACTAAAGTTGTTATAATAACTGGCAAAAGTGAGATTAGGACTTTTTTTAGACTTTTTAAAATTGGCAGCAACATCAGAAATACAATTGCAAAGGCTAGTAGTAGGCTTTTTATTAGTCCAGGTTTGACTGATTCGTTCAATTCATCAGTTAATATGTCGAATCCTGTGATTCCAGCTTCTATTTCAGCCTCTTTTGAGGAAAAGTTCTCTGTTAGTTTTTTGATTTCTTCTATTGTAATATGTTCCGAATCTCTCGTAAAAACAATTATTCGGGCTGCATTTTCTGTTGTATTTATGTGTTTTGAAAGTTCAGGTATTTTTTGCGAAATCATTGATAGTTTCTGGCTTGCTTGTTCTTTAGTTTGAGGATATTGTCCTTGCGCAAGCCCCTGAAATGTTGAGAATACTCTGGTTACAGCTTCTGATTTCTCAAGTTCTTCTTGGAAGTTTAAGATAGCAGTGGCATTTATTGGATCGAGTATATCGCTTTCAGTCTTTAAAATTATGTATGACGGGGTTTTCCCTCCTGTTAGCTCTTGTATTAATTGAGCGCCTTCATAGACTTCAGTAGATTTTTTAAACATTGAGAGCTGGGTGAAATTAGTTTTTACATAAAAAGATCCAAATACTCCTCCACTTATGAGTATAACAGCAAAAATTATAGCTGGTAGCCCATGAGAATTTTTCATTAAAGTTATAGATGCTCTTGAGCGATTCGCTTTTTGTTGAAAATTCATTTTTCCTGCAAGGATAAGAGGTAGTATCGTGAAGGTTGTAATTCCGGCAAGTGTTATACCAATTGTCGAAGCGATTGCCAGGTCACTGATTCCGGAGGCCTTCATCAGCAATAGAGAGATAAAGCCAGCCCCTGATGTAGCAGTTGTGATTACAATCGGCATTAGAGTTGCTGCTATTGTCTTTTTATTTGAGACCTCATTATTTTCGGTCTCCCTGTATTTTGAAAAATGTGAAATATAGTGTAGACCAGCAGCACTTCCGATAACAATTGTAAAGATCGGAGCAATTGCAGTAATGATTGATACCTCGTGTCCAATCCAGCCAATTATTCCGAAGGTCCAGACTGCTGCAACTATCGCAGGTATAATTGAGAGAAAAGCTTTTTTTATAGACCTCAATTGGAGTGAAAATATTAGTAAAATTAGAAAGAATGCGGTAAAAGGTAAAAATTTAAGCACAGAGATTATGTACTGGTTTGTTTTTTCCCTCAAAAAAATATTTCCTGTTATTGCGTACTCTTGGCTTGAGTTTGCTATCAGTTCTTCAAGTTCTTTCATGTTATTGTTGTCAAAGTTTTCATCTGGAAATATTGAGAACATTGCATATACATTGTTGTTGTGCAGGGTAATTCCATTGAGATTATTTGGCATTGAAACAAAAGAAATGTTTGCAATTGTCTCAATTTTCTGCTGAAGACTCTTTATTGCTTCAAAGTTCTCAGTGCTTAGTTGAGAGAGTTCGAGGTCATCAGCAATCTTGACTGCTGCAATTATTTGCTGGTTGTTGCCAAAGTACAAATTAGATTTTTCCATCAGGTCGATAGCTTTAGATTCCTTAGGCATAAATATATCCATCTCAGGGTTTATGTTGATTCGTAAAAGCCCGACTGCTAGGGTCACAGTAGTTAGAGCTACTAGGATTAGTCCTGGTAGTCTGAATTTGGTTAGGAAATTCGAATATTTCCCTATTAAGTTTGTTTTTTTCATAATTTCTCCTTACTCGATGTGACAAGAGTAGGTTTTTATGTAAAAATAGTATGTAAGATATATTACGAAAGAGGCAATATTTTGGAATTTTTATCAAAAACGCGGCTATTCAAGGGGTTTAGCGGTGAGCAAATTAATGAAATGCTTACAGGGATTGATTACTCTGTTGAATCATTTTCAAAAGGCGATTTAGTCCTTCGTAGCGGTCAAACCTATGATTCTCTTGTCATTATTATCGAAGGATTGCTTTGCAGTGAGGTTGTAGGTGGTAGTGGTTCGGTTGTCAGGCTTAAGAATTTTTCTTCTTATGAGGTTATTGCTCCTGCTCTTGTCTTTGGCGAAGAGGTTATTTTTCCTGCTGATTTACGGGCATTAGCAGATTCCAGAATATTAAAGATAAAACGAGAGCATTTTTTTAGACTCCTTACGGAGAATCAGATGCTACTAGCAAGTTATTTAAAGCTGGTCGCTGAGGTTGTACATTTTATGTCAGATAAATTGGAATTTTTAAATTTTAATACAATACGCAGAAAATTGGCATTTTATCTAATTCGAGAGACTGAGAAGGCTCACTATAATGGAAGAGTCGAGATAAGGGTTACAGAGCTTGCTGAGTTCTTTGGAATTGAGAGGCCATCACTGTCTGCGGTTGTTTGTAGCTTTGTTGATGAAGGGCTGATTAGTCGCCTGCGGCGTGGGGTTTTTGTGGTTGCTGATCTTTCAGGGATTATGGCTGAGTTAGATTGATTAGTTGTATTTTATTTAGTCTCTTGATTTTACCTTTGGTTAATGGTATTATTTTATATAAAATTTAAGGAGTTAATATGAAAAAGAGGATTGTAATTGCAATGGTAATGTCTTTGTTTGTTGCCGGGACTCTCTTTAGCTTGACTAGAAATGAGAGACTTGATGCAATGCTAAGAAAGAATGTCTTTGTTGGACTCGGTGATTCCGTTGTTCTTTTTGGAAAACTTTCCTATGTTGGAGACGAATATATTGTTTTGGATAAATCCCCAGCGAACACATATAGTCAGCTAAATGTTAAAGGCGAAACTATAATTTCTCTAGACGATATTGTCTATATCACACTTTATCAGATGTAGTTATTTTGATGTCCTATGTCTATTAAATCCTTCTATTTTAAGAGGGATTTTTTTATATCTTTTATAAACCATTTTTCACCTTAATTCCACAGTCTTCGATAATCGCCAAATCCAGCTGGTTGATAAATGATCTGAAGGGGTGGTGGTGTCCATCGCCGAACATCAGCAAGTTACTTAAATCTGGGTCATCTCCCCTCTGTCCGTAGTGTTTGTAGTTGCGAGCAGTCAGCGGAATCCCCCCGGGGTAGAGCTTGCTCACCTTCGGACCAGAGAAGTACAATCTGCCTGACTTCTCAGTGACATTTAAATCATAGGTTGAGATTGCTCCGTTGGGGCTGGATGATTCGCCAGTTTCACTATCCTTCCAGCCGTTGATGCAGAGTGCGTGGAGTAATTCATGCAGAAGAACAGTAACTGCATCGATTTTCCCTCGTTCAGGAAGAGGTGAGTCCCTCTTGATAGGATCAGGATCAAACCAGAATTTCTCCAGCATCGCACTATTTATAAAAAGTCTGATATGCACCGGCTTCTGGTTATATTTAGCAGGATCCTTGATTAACGAGGCAAACAATTGCTCATAGATATAGCCGCCTCTCTCGCCACCGATACGAATAAACTCGGCAGACCTGCAACTTGTCGGGAAATCAGGCGAGACCTTCACTGCGATTTTAACCGTAACATCTTCGCTTATAACAAGAAACCCAGTTAGCGTCTGAACCGCAGCCTCAAGCGAGCGCCTGATCTCACCTTCGATATCCTTGCTCACCTCCACATCATTCTCAAACCAAATCTGCGAAGTAACCTTAGCCTTTTGAGGGCTCACAGCACTATTCAGACATGCAACAGCGAGAATAATAGAAGCAAAAATAGTTGTTACCTTTTTCATATATTAATTCTAGCATATTTTTGGAAAAAAGCTAATCAATCTCATACCCTGAAATGCTCCGCGGTGGTCTGAGAATTTCCATATTGGAAGATAGTCTGCTTGACTTACTAGTGGTAGCGGGTATATTTAAAAATCCTTTTGAGTGAGATTGAAAAATTTTAGTTTTTGTGTTAAAAATAATAAAAAACAATGAGGATTAGAATGAAAAAAGAAATAATAATGGATGAGAAAATTGAGAAGAGCTTTGTCTCTCAGTTGAAGACATTGTCGTACAGTCTGAACGATTTTACAAAATCTAGTTTTTCTAGTCGGTTACGACTTCTCGAGAAGGAAAAAGAAATTATAGAAATGAAAAATTTTGTTGAAAAGTATTGTGATGAAAAGGTTAAAGAGGTCTTTTCTAGAATTCAGCCTTTTTCTAAGAGACAGAGAAATATTATTTTTAATTTGGAGTATTTTCCTTTTTTATTATCTTCTATGAATAGATTAAATATGTTAGAAAATCTAGCAGACTATTTTATTGAAATAAAGTCTGCTGTAGATAATGTTATTTCATATTATGAAGTTAAGCATATGTAATCATGTTCTCAAGATCAATCTATCACAATTTTACACTCACCACTTAACTTTGCAGGTTTGATTCGAGTCTCCTTAAGATGCTCATTGAAAAAAAGTTCCCTGCCTGGTGAGGCGAGAGGGCAGATTGATAGTTCTATTGCCTGATTCATTCGCATCGCCCGACACAGATACTTCTCCCCGGGGAGGAAGTGCATTGTCACTCCTTCTTCTGACAGCGAGTATCTCCTGGCTTCGGTGCGGCCGGCACGGAAATCGTTCGAGCCGTAAGCTGAGTTGTCGCGCGCAAAGCTATTCTTTGGCTGCGCAAACGGTACAGTTCCGTAACTCGCGCTAGGATAATCTAGCAGAGCAGTTCCGCTTAGCCGGCCGATGTGATCTGCTGGATAATATGTGAAGAAATTGCTCCTCTCCCAGCTTAAGGATTTCATCTCAGTTCCGGTGATGAATTTCAATCCAGCCTCGCGGATATTAACCACTTGGCTGAAGGCAAAATCAAAGACAACTGCGATTCCATCCTTCCCGAAAGTCAAAGTAATCGCCCCAGAACCAAGTGAATTTTTTTCAAGAATCTTCACTATAATCTTCCCGTCCGCTTCTGAAATTTCAGTTATCAAATTTGCTTTAACCACAGCAGTCGATTCAGACGGCTCAATATTGTTGCGGAATGCAGGAAAGCACCCTTCGCCTTTGAGCGGAACAATTGTGAATCGAGGATTTTCAAATTTAACATCCACTCCACCGCTTTTTACAGATTTGAACTGGTTTCCTTCTATTTTAAGCGTTAAATTTCCGCTTGAGATCTCAGCCACTTTGCCTGACCTTGTCAATTTCCAGCTGTAGTCAGCTGCTGGCAGGGTCGCGACTTTTTCCTTGATAGAAAAAGCATCAATGGTGAGATTGTTGCGGTTGCGCACTTCGAAGTAATCAAATTTCGCCAGCGCGGATTTCTCAAATATAATTGAGTTTTCATCTATTTTTGTAGGAAAAATTTCATCTTCACGCCCGCTCTCATCGATTCCAAACCAGCGATAATCGCCTGGCTGTGAGAATTTTAGCCTGTGAGCAATCTCTATTCGTCCATCTGTTGCGGCAACAAGCTGCCTGAAAGGTGAGTAGGTCTTCTTCACGTTCCAGAACTCAGGCTTCTTTCTGCGGTATCCATCGATCACACCCCATGGGCCGTAACCGACAGCAGTATCTTTGTCCATCACAAAGTAATCGTCAATTCCCGACCAGATAGCACCACCAATTATTCCGTCGGCAGCATACATTTTTTCCCACATAGCAAAGAAATACTCTCCCCACTGTTCTCGTAGCCCAGGGTCTGAGACTAATTCCTGCCTGTTGTAGACATTGACGTGGGAATATTCTCCGAAGAGAAGAGGGCGGCTTACTTTTTTATCAAAAAAATCCACATCTGGTCCGGGGTAGTGGTGATTTGCGACTCCTGTGTAGCTTCCCTTGTTGTTGTAGCCTCCGACTGCCTGATCATGAAAAGTAAAAGGTCGTGTTGTGTCAAGTTCCTTGCAAATTGCATAGACATCTGCAAAGTTTCTTGACCAGCTTGACTCATTTGCCAGTGACCAAAAGATTATGCTCGGATGGTTGCGATTGAATTTAATCATTTCGATGTTGGGTCTAAGTAGATTCATAAAAAGTGAGCTTCTTATGGCAGCATGACCAACCCAGCAGAGGGGCGCTTCTACCTCGACAAACATTCCATAGGCATCGCAATACTCAAGAAATTGTCGAGCAGGCGGATAATGTGAGGTCCTGATATAATTTACATTTGCCTCTTTAAAAAGCAGAACATCTTTAAGTCTCAACTCATCATTTATAGCCCGTCCAAGATTTGGATGTGTGCTGTGGCGATTGACACCAGCCAGCTTGACTTCTTTGTTGTTCACAAGGAGTTTGTTCCCCGAAACCTTGACCTCGCGGAAGCCGGTTCGTATTACAAATGAGCAACTGCTTTCCTGTTGCTTGTGTTGAATAATAATATTGTAGAGATTAGGATTGTCGCAGTCCCAGAGTTCAGGTTGCAGATCTGAGATTTCAATATCCTGATATTCGCTTCCAGATTGGATCTCAAAGTTTTTTTCAAAACCTAAAGCTGGAATCTTGACTGTAATTGTCCCCTCGGCGAGCTGAGATTTCTTTATTTTCAGTAGCAGCTTGAAAAAATTATAATCTTCAGTATCTGTTTGGGAATCTACAGAGATGATTCCGTTTTTTTCCACTGGAAAAAGATAGACATCACGCAGTATTCCTGCCATATCGTGGGCTGCATACTTGTTGCCGCTTGTCAGCACATCGGAGAGGCTTTTGCCTTTTATCTTCACAGAAAGGCTGTTCTTTCCTTCTTGTAAAAATTCCGTTATATCAATATCGAAAGCGGTGAACCCAGCCTCGTGGAATCCAACTCTGTTCTCATTAACGAAGATTTCTGCCTCGCTGTAAACAGTCTCAAATCTGAGAATAATCTTTTTCCCAGAGAATTTGCTGTCGACTGTAAATTCCTTTGTCGCAAGGTATTCGTCACTTTGTGGAACCCCGTTTAGGACAAAGACGGCAGGTATATTCACTGCGAATTTCTTTCCGGCTGCTGTAACCTGCCAGCTTCCGTTAAGTGATTGCCGTAGCTGGAAATCGCTCAGTGGCTTGTAGCTGCCGTCAAGCAATTGTCTGTCGAAGAGAGTCTCTTTCTGCTCCATGAAAAAGTCCAATTTGGTACTGTCAATCTGAATTGTGTAGTAGTCGCTCTCAGACATAAATTTGTTTACATTCTCTTTTTCATACAAAAAAGAAGAACAACCAGTAGTTAAAATAAATAGACAAAAATAGATAATCTTTTTCATAAACACCTCATATTTGTTATTTAACCATGAAAATTGTATATAAATTTGCTATTTAAGTGTATAATATTGCTATAAATAACTCAAGGCTGACTGGATTGGTCACAAAGCTTGTTAAGTCACAGATATTGGGGAGATTTTTATGTCAGATATTGATAAAATTAAAAATTATGGATTGATGAGAATTTTACCAGATGCAAAACATACTGATTTCAGGCCTGAGGGGCTTTCTGGTTGGACGATTCTCTTTACGACTAAGGGGGCTGCCTCATTTGGGCTTGATGAGAGTTTTAGTCTTGTCCCTCAACGCATTGTTGTTATTCCTCCTGATTTGCAGCACTACTACAAATTGAACAAGGCGACGGGCTGGATACATTACTGGGCTGTGATTGATAAAAGTGACAGGCTTGCTAGCCTTTTCGCGTCGCTAGAGTGTGGAAGGGTCAGCTTATTGGAGATGGCGCCTGGGTTTTATCGTGAAATTAAATATTATTTTCGTCAATTGATGCGTCTTGATTCTTCCCAGCATGTTTTTTCTATGAAAAAGTCTAATCTTCTTGAGAATATTATTCTCTCTATTGTTTCGGCGATTGACACAACTATGCTTGTGACAGGAGATGCGCGGATTGATCAGACTATTTTTTTCCTAAAAAATGCTGATTTATCAAGCTGCATAAATAGTTCAGAACTTGCTTACCGGGTATGTCTTTCTGAGAGTCGGTTTATTCATCTTTTCACCTCGGTAATGGGGGTGAGTCCCCAGAACTATATTGAGCAGTTAGCCTGTCAGAGGGCTGAACAGTTGTTAGCTGCTAGGATTGTTGTGCCTAAACAGTTACCTGCACTGTTTGGCTATTCTGACTATAGGTATTTTTCGAAGGTTTTTAAAAAGTATTATGGCATGACTCCTTTAGAATACTTGAAGTAGCCTTTTCCTTTATTTCTTTGGTTAATTGTCTTATAATTAATTATAGTCAGGCTTCTTGGAGGTGAGATGAGAAAGTGTGTTTTTTTGCTGATATTTTCGGTTTGTGCTACAAGTTTCTGTGGTGCATCAAATGTTATTTCTGTTGCTACCCCACAATGGGATGGAACTACAAATTCTGATGGAACTGGACTGTTCTTTGATATCCTGCGCGCAGTCTATGAGCCTGTCGGGTATCGATTAGATATTCAATTTATGCCGTGGAAGCGTGCCTTAACTCTTGTTCAGGTTGCTGAGGCTGATTTGATTATTGGTTTTTACTATAATGAATCTGATTTGTATCGATTTTGTTATCCTAAATGGCCATTTAAAATAGAAGAAACAGTTGCGGTCTTTAAGAAAGAGCGTGTTAAAAATTGGAATGGAATATCTACGCTACATGGTCAGTCAGTTTTGTGGCCTCGTGGTTACAATTATCATCTTTTTTTGGGAGATGTTGTCCCTAAATGGAGTGAAGTTGAGTGTTCACAGCAGGGGTTGAAGATGATAGAGGTTGATAGAGCATTGTTTTTTCTTGATGCCTCAGATGATCTGCTTATTGCATTTGAAAAATTAGGATTTAGTCGTGAAATCTACGCTATCGAGGTTATTTTGAGCGAAAATCTCTATTATGCTTTTACTTTATCTCCTAGGGGTCAGAAACTTGCAGATCTTTATGATCAACGCATTCAGGTATTGATAAAATCAGGTGAGCTAAAGAAAATTTTTGAAAAAAATGGTGTAAAGTATGTAGATCTTGCTCCGAGAGGGTAGTTCTTGAATATTTGATTTTGAGTCATTTTTTGACTATCATTTATTTATAATCTTTTGGAGGAGCTATGAAAAAAATTTATTTTTCTGTATTTTTTACAATTTTCTTTTCTGCGTTTGTTGGTTCTCAAACCACTATCCTTATTGCCACACCTGAGTGGGAAGGGTCTACTAATAAAGATGGAACTGGTCTGTACTTCGATATAGTCAGGGCAGTCTTTGAGCCAGCAGGTTATAAGGTCGATTATAAGATTATGCCATGGAAAAGGGCAATGAAATCTGTGGAAAATAGTCAGGCTGATATAATTGTCGGGATGTATTATTACGAAGAGTCTTCGGATGAAGTTCCTATTATGAAGACTATTTATCCTAAATGGCCTATTTACATTGAGGAGACAGCAGTAGTTTTCAAAAAAAGCAAGTTTCCAAATTGGGCAGGTATTTCAAGTCTTCATGGTCAGACAGCTGTATGGCCTCGAGGTTATAATTATCACCTTTTTTTAGGAGATATTGTTCCTGACTGGAGTGAAACTGATAATTCAGAGTTGGGTTTGAAGATGTTAGAGGGTGACAGGATGACCTTCTATATTGATGCTGCAAATGATATAGATTCAGCTTTTGTGAGTCTTGGAATGGATAGATCTATTTACAGGACAGAGATCATCATGACTGAAAATCTTTATGTTGGTTTTTCTCAAACTGCTAGGGGTCAGAAACTTGCAGATCTTTATGATCAACGCATTCAGGTATTGATAAAATCAGGAGAGTTAAAGAAAATTTTTGAAAAAAATGGTGTAAAGTCTGTAGATCTTGCGCCGCGAGGTTAGTTCTATTGTAATTATTTAGCCTATTCTAGTTTTGTTGGAATAGGCTTTTTTCATATTATTTTGTAAGTGGTTATATTAAAAATTTTCTTTTTAATTGAGTATCTTCATTAATTAAAACATTATTATATATCTCTTTTATTAGGCTTTAATGATTATTTATTAAATTTGGATATTTTTTGATAATTAAGAAATAGTTAAATCTTTTATTAACAGATATATAAAATTTGACGCTTATATATTATCTATGTAATATGTAGTTATTAGGAGGATTTATGAAAGTTTTAATTAAATTATTTGTTATTTTAAGTCTTTTTTCAATTGTTCTTTTCTCATGCGAAAAGAATCCTGATCCAATCTCTGATTTATTAGGAAAGGTTGATAACGGCTCAGTTACGTTGACTTGGCAACAACCAGAGAATTTAGGCGTAGAGATCTGGTACGGGAAAGAGGGGGAGGAGTTAGCTCTTTACGAAGGAGAGGCAATTCCGAGTGGTACAGTAATTTCAGGTCTTGAAAATGGAGCAATTTATCATTTTGAGGTCTATACTGTTAGCTCTTCTGGATTGAAGTCAGCAGTTGTCAAAGAGTCGTATACTCCTGCGGATATCCTGCCATCTGAGAAGCAGAGTGCTATCAGCGCGATTAATTCGGCTTTTGCCTCTTATTCTGAGTCTGATTACTCTTCTGAAAATTGGGCTAGCTTGGTTGGGTTTAAGGATGATGGTTTGGCTACTGTAGATTCTGCAACTACTGTCGATGCGGTGCTACTTGCTAAGAATACTGCTTTAAGTGGGATGGCTGGTGTCGTTAAGTTAGGAGGATCAGGTTCAAGTGGGCAGGCTCAAGCTCAGGCATTTGAGACAAATCACGCAGTAGTTCTTGCAATTACAGCTGTTACTGTTGCAGATAGGGTTGCTGTTCTAGCTGCAATCTCAGATTTCGATGATTTAAGTGAAGATGCTAAGTCTTATTTGACACATCCAAATGCAAATGCTGAGTTTTTGAATGGTCTTAAGTCTGAAATCGAGGCTATTATCTCGGCAAGGATTGCTGCTCAGAGTGCTATTTCTTCGCAGCATGATAGTTATAATGAAGATCACTACTCTGTGGCAAATTATGAGACCTTGACTTCAATTAGGGATACTGCTTATTCCGATATAAATGGTTCAAACTCTGTGACAGAGATCAATGAGATAAAAAATATCGCTATATCAGATATGGATAATGTTGAGACAGATGCATTGAATGCAGCAATTGCGGAAAAGGATAATTTCCTTGCAACACATGGAACAACCTGTAATTTTCCTGCTGCTACAATAACTCCTGGATCTGAGCCCTCTGTAGATCTTGCCTTAGCTGATTATGATAATCTTTCTACCCTTGCTAAGAGTTATGTCTTAGATGAGAAGCCTAAGTTGGATAATTTGAAATCTGTTATTCTTGACTATGGTCGAATTGGTGAGTGGGATTTCAACCACTCAGATACATGGAAGGCAACCTATGGAAATGATTTATCATTGCAGGGATCTGGTAGTTGGAATCTTTTAAACGCTACTCATTGGAAATACCCTAGTAGGGGTGTTGGTATTGATACTGGGAGATTCTTGCGTCTTGATTTGAGTTTGGCAAGTGATTTAACCTCTTATACATTTATCTTTGATATGAAGGTTGTTGATAGGAATTGGAAACCATTTTACCAGACTAACCTATCTAATAGTGAAGATGGTGAGCTCTGGATAAAGGGGACTGATCCAAAGGGAACAATTGGTGTCTCAGATCTTGGCTATAGTTCCAACACAGTACAGGAAAACGTTTGGAATAGGATCGTGTTTGTCAAAGCTGGTAGCTCTTTCAAGATCTATGTTAATGGAACTTTGTATCTAGATTCTTCAAGTGGCGGGCTAGGCCGATTTACTATTAGTAGAAATGGGGTACTATTCTTTGCTGATGATAACGGCGAGGATACTTACGTCTTTATAACAAAGGTTGCTTTTTATTCGAAAGCTCTAAGCGATACTCAACGTACTAACTTAGGTGTTACAATGCCATAGTTGGTCGAACAATAAATTAGCTCCAAAGGTCGAGTGCCTTTGGAGCTTTTTTGGTGTCTTAGATCTTAAAGCTCTCTATCAGGGTCTTTAATTTCTCAGCTATTGTTACATTTGCTTGAGATACCGAGTTAACTTCTTCTATAGCTGAAATGATTTCACTGCTTTTTTCAGTTTGCTTGGTTATTGCTTGTGATATTGTTTTTGTTGAATCGACCATTTGAGAGAGAGCCTTATCCATGGATTTGCTACTTTCACTCTGACGTGAGGAGATGTTTTTTATCTCTTCTGCTGAGGTCACAAGTTCACTACTTGCCTCTATGACTTCTCTTACTCCCATCTTCTGCTCACTAACTGCTTGTGATATAGTGGAGATAATTTCTGTGTTAGATCTTACATCTGCTAGGATAGCTTGAAAAGATTGACCTGCCTCTTCTGAAACTTTTGCTCCATCCACAATCATTGCAGTGATGTTTTTTATCTCATTTATTACATCTTTCGATATATTTGCTGCCATCTCTGCAAGGGAACGGACCTCATCTGCTACTACAGCAAATCCTTTTCCCCTGTCTCCAGCATGCGCAGCCTCAATTGCAGCATTCATCGCTAACATATTAGTCTGGGCTGAAATCTTCGATATACCTTTGACCTTTTCCGATATATCATTTGCCATATTAGTCAGCTCCTGCATCTGCACTACAGAGGTCATAACAGAGAGTTCTCCATTTTCTGCCACATTCTTCAGGTGAGAGGAGAGCTTTTCAGCAAGTTCAACCTTCTGATTCACTGCATCAATACCTTTTGACATCTGGGTTATCGATGCGGAAGACTCTTCGATAAGACTAGCTTGAGTACTAACATGCTCGGATATCTGCCTTACTGCTGTCAAAAAGTTTGCAATCTCTGTGGATGAGTTATTTATGAACTCTGTCTGACCATCAACGCTACTAGACATATCAGTAGCTGAACTTTGTAGATGATTTAATGCAAGGTTCATTGATGCAATCTGCTTGTCTAAATCCTTTGAAGAATTTGAGACAGATTTACCAACTTCTGCAACATGTGCTATCATATCTGAAAGCTTTGCTATGAATTTATTTATCTGTGCGGTTAGTTGCCCAGTCTCATTGTTGTTGATTACACTTAGGCGCGAGTTTAAATTACCATCATTTACAAGTTCATCCATTCTGTTAATCAAAACCTGCAATTCCCTGTAGTGTGAGCCTGAAACAATTGTTGCTAATCGTATTAATCCAATAGAGGTAATAAATAAAAGTATAAAACTTCTAAATAGTGCCCATTTCTGAACCCCCTCAGTCTCGCTAATCATCCTAGCCTTTAAGTCACTAAGAGTTATCGTAACATCCTCTGGCCACTGCGCATCTCTCCATTTATCATACACGGAATTGTCTTTTTTTAGCAATTTTTCATAATCCTCATCACCTAGCATTGTTCGCATCTGCTCGTCATTAAGGTAATCAGCTTCTATACTAGCAGTTAGCGCTCTTGTAGGCTGGTCAAGATAAAAATTTATGATAGCGATCATTGGCAGAGTTGTTAGGCACAAAGCAGCAAAGGCGAGAAAGAAAATTTTTGCCCTAAAACTATTGTAGAATTTAGGCTTCGCTCGTAGATCTAGAAGTTTCATTTTCTCCTTTATCCCGACAAGATAACGGTTGTTCTTCTCTATTTGCCACAGTGAGGAGATTATTCCGATTGGAGTGGTGTAGAACCAAGTCAGCCAACATTTATCAGTCTCGAAAGTTCCTAACATCTTAGGAAATATCCAGGCAGTAAAGATAGGCGCAATCAGGAAGCCCAATATGTTTATGGAAAAAATTACAAATGGAATTCCAGATAATTTTTTATGAAAAAGCTTAATCTCCTTTTCGGATAAATTAGAGAGATCAAAGTTGTGTCGTTGAATTAACCTGTCGACTGGAATTGTAAAAAGTAGCATAATTAGCATAGTTACAGCCAGTAGTATTGGAATAATTGGAATTTGAAAAAACATGAATATCAGACCATTTCTGAATTCAACTATATTGTGTTGAATAAATGTCGCATTGAAAAGTTGAGCAAGAACCACTGCTACTAATGATACGAGAAGCAGATTAAACAAGGTTCGCAGAGTAAGGCCCCATCTATTTATAATATTTTGCATATTTCCCCCGATATTATGCTGAATACCTCATTTTATAACATATTTACGAAAAAATAAATAAAGATTCGATTATTTTACTGTTAAATTCAATTTTCTATTTTTAACTCTTATTCCCTAGAGTATTTACAAAAAAAAAGAGTGGTGAGTTGTTGTATGTTGAATTATTTGTATGGTGGAGACTCCATTTTTAGAGATATTTTTAGCAATGTTTTCTGATATTTTGGATTGAATATCTTATTTAACTTGTAACTGGACGATAATCCATCTTTTTTGTTAATTATTCCAAGCAAAATTGAGCTTCTGCGGTAGAATAATTCTAGGAGTGGTTATGAAAAAGTTTTGTATATCAATTGTTCTTATGATGTTCAGTCTTGTTTCCTTTGCAAATGGATTTGCTGCACGAGATCTTATCTCACGTGTGTTTGGTGATGATGTTGCAAATTTTTTTGTCTTTGAATTGAAGGAGAGTGGGGGGAATGATTCCTACTCGATTCAGGTGGCAGAACGGAAGGTTGTTGTTACTGGAAATTCGGTAGTTTCCTTGACCCGTGGTGCTTATGATTATTTGAAAAACGAGTGTAACTTTATCTACACCTGGAGCGGTGCAAACTCTCCTGAGGTTGAGTCATTGCCAGTGGTGAATCGGAGGGTTGCCTCACCGTTTGAGTTTCGCTACTACCTGAATGTTGTAACCCATGGTTATTCAACAGCTTACTGGACTTGGGAGAGGTGGGAGAGAGAGCTAGACTGGATGGCTTTACATGGTTATAATATGCCACTTTTGCCTGGTGCGACTGAGGCGATTATGTATCAGACATTCCGGGACTTTGGTCTAAGCCATCAAGAGGCAAAGCAGTTTTTCACTGGTCCAGCACATTTCGCATGGAATAGGATGGGCAATATTTGCAGTTGGGATAATAATTTCCCTGATTCCTACTTTGATAAGCAGATTCATCTGACTCACAAGATTCTCGATAGAGCTAGAGAACTTGGAATGACTCCAATAATTCCTTCATTTGCTGGTTTTGTGCCTGATGCAATGAAAAGCTACTTTCCAGAAATTTCTACAATCAAGCTGGATCAGCGAAGGTGGGGTGGTTTTGCCCATGAGTATCTGCCATCAGTTCTTCTTCCAACTTCAGATGCAAATTCTAAACTTTTTATTGAGATTGGAAATAAATATATTAAAAATTGGGAGCGTGAGTTTGGCAAAAATACTTACTACATTGCAGATACTTTCAACGAGATGATAGTTCCTCTTTCTGACAATCAGCTTGAGGCACAAGCCCAACTCAAGAGCTACTCAAAGATTGTCTATGATTCTATCTCCCTGGCCAATCCCGATGCGGTCTGGACAATGCAGGATTGGACTTTTTCTCATTCAAGATCAAAAGGTCGTACTCAGTGGGTTGCTAGTAACCTTGCAAGCTTCTTGAGTGTCGCGACAGATGATAAGATTCTAATCTTGAGCATCACAACTGAGTTTAATGCCCTTGACTGGAAGTTGCCATCAGTCTGGGACTATTATGATGGTTTTTATGGAAAAAAGTGGATCTATTCGTCGATTCCAAATATGGGTGGAAAGTCTCAGTCCACTGGCCTGTTGCAATTTTATATTGATGATCATAAGCGTCTGCTTAGCTCGTCTAAGAAAGGTAATCTTGTCGGATTTGGAACTGCGCCTGAGGCACTTGAGACAAATGAGGTTGTCTATGAACTTGTCAGTGATTTAGGCTGGTGCACTGAGAGTATTGATTTGCAGCAATGGATCAAAGATTATTGTCAGCAAAAATATGGCTATTCCGGCGACGAGATGATTGTCGCGTGGGAGTTGTTTCTTGATTCATGCTATGGTGATTTTGTTGGTCATCCAATAAATGTCTATCAGCGGCGGCCATCTGCTTTTTTCCCAAATACTAATTTCCGGAATAAGGAAAAATTCTTCAGAGGGGTCGAGCTTTTTGCTAGCTGTTACGACAAAATTGATAATAAATTATATGAGGCAGATCTAGTCTATTTTGCTTCGCAGTATCTTGGTTACTATGTGGATAAAAAGATTCGCTTGCGATATTTCAGGGCAGGTCAGCATCGTGTGAGTGGATTTGAGGAGATTGATGGAATTATTACTGAGATGGACAATCTTCTAGCCTCGCATCCATACATGAGATTGAGCAATTGGGTCGATTTTGCCCGTGCGTGGGGTGATAATATAGAAGAAAGTGACTACTATGAGTCAAATGCGAAGAGATTAATCACAACCTGGGGAGGCTCTCACCTAAGCGAATATGCTGCAAAGATCTGGTCTGGGCTGGCAAAGGATTATTATTCAAAACGCTGGCTAGAAGATGTAAGGCATAAGGCAAAATTCCAGAATTTTGACCAATCAGCCTGGGAAGAGAACTGGATAGTAACACCGTGGAAAGATACCTCTGTGGTCTACGACAGTCCCGCAAAGGAAGCCTTTGATTTATTGCAAAAATACAATATGTAAACAACAGCCTGATAATTGCTTCTGCGGTTATCAGGCTTTTTTCTTTATGAAAAAGTTAATCTATCACAAACCCTGCAATAACTCCGCGGTGGTCTGAGCCTTGGATGTTGAATGTTCCAGAGTAGCTGTTGTTCAGTTGGTGGGAGTAGAAGATGTAGTCGATTCGTGCGAAGTTATTCCACGTGTGGTTGACTGGGTGCTCTCCATTGATGTGGGAATCTTTTAGCCCCTTTTTCTTGACCATTGAGATCTTGTAGTCAAACGGAAACATATTAAAGTCGCCAGTGAAGATTACATAATCATCTTTCTTCGCAGCTGCAAAGTCAGAGGTGAATTTCCCATCTTCAATGTTCTGCAAGAAAAATTCCATTGGATCTCTTCGATCTTTCTCTTTTGTGAAAATACTTGGTGGTAGAAAATGTACTCCTACGATGGAAATTACTTTATCATTTATTTTTACCCTGCAAACTGGAAAAATCATATTGTAAATTGGATAATCAACTGCAAACGAGTCATAGGATATCTCTGAGATACCAAGGTTCTCTTTGTAGAGAAATGTTATGTAGAATGTTGGAGAGCCAACTGTTGTAAATTCCGTGAACAAGTAGCCTTTTTCTGTAAAGCTAGCCTTGTAGCCTTCTAATATAGATCCTGTCTCATTTAAGACAACAATATCTGCATTCAAATCTAATATATCTGGAATTGCTTGAGCTAGTTCAGTGTTTGAAATCAGTAAATTTGCAGTTGCAACAGTTAAATCTGCTTCTGGCAGTGGCTTCTCTATCTCGAAAGAACAAGATGCTAATATTAGAACCAGCGTTAGCATTATGATTTTTTTCATATAAACTCCTGCTTTGGAGATTATGGAAATTTTTGTGTTTTGTCAAGAGTTTGCAATAGGTAGCACTGCTTTTGCATTAAAACGTAAAAGATTGCAACATAAAGCAGTGCTTTTGGGTTAAAAATTATTTTGTGCAACAGATAGCACTGCTTTATGTTCTTCTTTTTCAATAACTAGATTTTTTTAGTAGGAATTTAAGCAATCTTAGCGGCTGCCGATTTGCTACGGCTAGGATTATTCCTACGGTGCGGAAGCTGACCATGCCGCCACTCATAAGCACTAGCCCCCGGACTGGCATCTCGACTGCGGAGCGGTTGATCATCTCTTTGAGTGCCTCGTCATCGCTTCCGGCAAACTCTTTGCTGGTCTCTTTGATCACGAATTTAAGTAGGATTTTGCCTATCCATCGCTTGCTTAGCTCTCCGAGTGTTGAGTTGAGAGTGAAAGGTCGAGCTGGCTCTGGCTGTGGGAGTGCGTGGCCTAGGAGTTGCTCGAATTCGCTGTCGCTGACCTTGTTCCCTGACAGAAGGGTTTTTGCATAATCTAGTTTGTTGCCCTCTATTTGTGGACCGATAATCTTTAATTCTTGCGAAAGTCTGATATCTCTTGATGAGGCTGCTACGCGTATTTCATAGTTGCCGCTTGCAATCTTCCATTCTTCGGAATCTGCGTCGAAGTGGGCAAATGAGCGTGAGTCTAGTTCGAATTCTACTGTTTTGCTTTCGCCAGGTAAAAGTCTAATCTTCCGAAATCCTTTGAGCTCCTGTTCTGGCTTGTCAATTGGCGAATCTTTGTGGCTTATATAGACCTGCACAATCTCTGCTCCCTCCACGTCGCCACTGTTGGTTATCTTGCAGGAAAAATTTAATTTTTTCCCATCCAGAAGCTCTTGGGCTTCGAGTTGTTGTTCTTCCACCTGCAGTTCAGAGTAATCAAACTGCGTATACGATAATCCATGGCCAAACGGGAATAGTACCTCTTTGTCTGCGCTGTCGTAGTAGCGGTAGCCGACAAATATTCCTTCCCGGTACTGGACCTGGGCTGGTGTTCCAGGAAAGTAGTGGAATGAGGGGTTGTCCTCGAGCTTGAGTGGAAAAGTCTCAGCTAGTTTGCCGCTTGGATTGACCTTGCCAAGCAGGATCTTCGCAACAGCATCACCGCCGGCTTGACCGCTCAGGTAGGCCTCAAGAATTGCATCTACATTGTCTACCCATGGCATCTCGATTGGTGAACCATTGCTTAGGACAACGATTAGCTTTTTTCCTGAGTTGGCTACTAACTTGGCAATCTTTGCTAGCAGTTGGTTTTGGTTTGCAGGAAGAGTCATATCTGCCCGGTCAAATCCCTCGGATTCCTTGATGTGGGGGAGTCCTGCGAAGAATATTATTGTTGAAGCCCCCTTGCATATCTCAAGTGCCTGCTCTTCTAGTTGTTCAGATGGGGTCTCGGTGTGGGTGTCAAATCCAGTAGCGTAGGGGAGGATCTGTCCTGTGTAGTTGCAAAGTTGAGTGTAGGCGTTGTCAAGTTTTGTCGGAATGATTTGTGAGCTTCCAGTTCCTTGGTAGCGAGGTTTAGTTGCAAATTCGCCGATTATTGCAAAATTTTCTCCGTCAGGCAGAGGCAGTGCATTGTTGTTATTCTTCAGAAGGACTAGGGATTCGCAGGCTATCTCTGATGCTATATTGTGATGCTCTTTCCTGCTGTAAGAGTATCGCCTGTTTTTGAATAGCTCCTTTCTCTCAACAATAGTAAGAATTCGACCTACTGCATCATCAATCAGCTTTGGATCTAGCTTTTTTTTCTTTATTGCATCTGCTACAATCTTGTCGTTTTGGCCTTTGTTGCCTGGCATCTCAAGTTCAAGCCCAGCTTCAAGACTTTTGGGACGGTTATTCATCGCACCCCAGTCTGTCACGACTATCCCCTGATGACCCCACTCTTTTTTTAATAGATCATTGAGTAGCCATTTATTATCACTTGCATGGGTTCCATTTATCTTGTTGTACGAGCACATGACTGTCCACGGCTGGGCCTCTTTGACTGCTATCTCGAAGGCAGTCAGGTATATTTCGCGGAGTGTTCGCTGATCTACAATGCTGTCATTGACTAGTCTGTGGTACTCCTGATTATTTGCTGCAAAATGTTTGAGACTTGTTCCAATCCCGCGGCTTTGCACCCCGTTGACGAAGGCTGCACCAAGCTTACCAGCAAGAAAAGGATCTTCGCTGTAGTATTCAAAGTTTCTGCCACAAAGTGGGCTTCGTTTAATATTGACCCCAGGTCCGAGGATAATTGAGACGCCCTCGCTTCGAGCCTCATTCCCTAGATCTTTTCCCATATTCTCAATAAGTTCGACATCCCAAGAGCTAGCAAGGGCAGAGGCAGTAGGAAAGCAGGTCGCAGGGACACTCTCTTTGAGCCCAAGATGGTCGCCAGCATCATTCTGTTTGCGTAGACCGTGCGGACCATCAGTCATCATAATAGATTCAAGATTTACCCGTGGAATGCTCTGGGTATACCAGAACCCTTCGCCGCTGAGCATAGAAATTTTTTCATCAAGTGTCATCTTTTCAAGCATATCTGTTACAAATTTGCTATTAGACATTGTTCCCTCCGTTATTTCGTTTGTTCTCAAGTTCTGCCACGATTTGAGCATGTTTTGCCTCGGATAATGGGTAGAAAATCATCGGAATAATCATAATCAGTGAGCCGATTGCTGGGATAATACTAATCATAGCGAAGATACCGTTTAGAGTTGCTTCAGTTTGTTCTTGTACCTGATTCTCAATTGGCGGTACAAAGTGTACAAGTGTAAGTATTATTCCTACCATACCACCACTGAAAGCACTCTCAATTTTATTAGCAAAGGTCTGTAGGCTGAATGTAATTCCTTCTGCTCTCTCGCCAGTTATGTATTCTGCATAGTCAACAGTATCGCCAATCATCGCATTTTGCAAGGCAACAAATGGTCCGAGGAAGACTCCGAAGATGAATACGAAGCAGTAGATTACTATTTCATTTCCATATCCTATCATGAAAAAAATTACACCAATCACAGCTCTAATTATACCTGTATAAATAACAGTTTTTCTTTTTCCTATCTTCTTTGCTAAAAGTGGAGTAAACCCCATTCCCAACATCATTCCAAAAAGTGTAAGACCAGCAATTATTGTAACTTTGTTGTCAGAACCAAGATTGTATGCGGCAAAGTAGATTTGTGCAGCCTGGGAGACCATTACTAGAGAGTAAAGAACTGCTGTTAAAATTAACAACTGCATTGGTTTGTTGATTTTCAAAAGGTGGAGAGTTTTTTTAAAACTTAGACGGTCTGGGCTGATATTTGTTCGTTCTGTTGTTCCGAGAAAGGCAAGAATCATTAGAGGTCCACCAACAGAGCAGAGAATTATTACTGCAATAAGGTAACCTTTGTACTGATTGTTAGGTGATACTGCATCAGCAATTGCTGGAACAAGTATTGTTGGAAGGATAAGTCCTACCATAGATACAATTCTTGCTATGCTTATTAGCTTTGTTCGTTGATCAGAGTCTCGGCTCATTGCACTTGTAAGTGCCCAAATTGGAATATCGCAAAGGGTGTAGACCATGCCCCAGAGAATATAGATAATAGAAGCATAGATTAGATTTCCTGTTGAGCCAAGTCCTGGGTTAACAAAGTTGAGAATTGTTAGTATAGCAATTGGAATTGGGATTACGAGTAGCCATGGTCGAAATTTTCCCCATCTAGTCCTTGTTCTATCTGCAATTAAGCCCATAATCGGGTCATTAAATGCATCCCATACTCTTGCCGCAATAAATAGAATTCCCACAGCTGCAGGCTTTAATCCAAGAAACTCAGTAAAAGCGTACATTATAAAAGCAACCTGTAGCCCGTACAGGATGTTTTGTCCACCAAGTGCTGCAGAGAAGGCTGTAATCTCGCGACCTGGAATCTTCTGACTACTGTCAGAACTTAAATTTTTCATTTGTCCCCCTTAATTCCATCAAAAATAATATCTAAAAACTCGCTAAGCATATGCTCCCTCTCGAAGTCTCCGACCTCGACAAGACTGTTTGCTCTGAGTATAAGACGCTGTTTAAGTCCGCGGATTGCATTTATCATTGTTATAACCATCAGGTGCGGATCCCTATCTGCGCGTATAGATTTGTCGGCGATTCCTGATTTCACAATTTCCAGCAGATAATCGTCGAGTTCAGTTGAAATATGCTTGTGCATCTTTTCAAGAAATGCTGACGACAGCCGTGACCCCGAGTAAAAAGCATCAAACTCTGCCATAAACTTAAGCTCATTGGCAAAACCAGGTTCAATCCATATCTTGTGAAAAATTAACTTCAGCCTCTCCCAGCCGCAGAGATTGCTCATCTGCGAATCCTTGTTGACCGCCTTAACATTCTGCTCAATCAGCGAGTTCAGCATTTGCGTCAAAATCTCAAGCGCCAGATCCGACTTATCCTGAAAATACCGATAAAGCGTATTACGGCTAACCTCCGCTTTAATCGCAATATCCTTCATCTGAATCTCAAATAGCCCGTTCTCTGTAAAAAGCCTAGTCGCGACCTCCATAATCCTGTTCCGAGTCTCTTCTGTCTGATAAATCATTCTTTTTTGCAAAACAACTCCTAAACACGTGTTATGTTACACGTGTAACATAGAAATTGTATGATGCTATTCACTATCCGTCAAGGATAATATAACAAAATAGGAGATTAATATTTGGAAAAAAAGATAACAAAAGAGAAGTCGCGAGCAATTAATCATTATGCAAATATATGATATAATATCCCAAGGAGACAAGCACCAGAGATGAAGAGTCCTGTATACATTGCTATAGATTTAAAATCATTTTATGCCTCAGTTGAATGTATGGAACGCGGACTTAATTCTTTGACTACAAATCTTGTTGTTGCAGATCCAAGTCGAACTAGTAAGACTATTTGCCTAGCTGTTTCTCCTTGCCTGAAAGCTTATGGTGTTTCTGGTAGACCTAGATTGTTTGAGGTAGAGCAATGTGTAAAGCAGATAAATGCTTTGAGATTAGCAAAGGCTGGAGGGCAAGCTTTGAAGGATTCGAGTTATGATGATTTAGAGTTAAAATCTAATCCAAATTTATCGCTTGGTTACATTACAGCTCAGCCTCAAATGGCAAAGTATATAGAATATAGTTCGCGAATTTACAACATTTATCTAAAGTATTTTGCGCCAGAGGATATTCATGTCTATTCGATAGATGAAGTTTTTATAGAAATAACAAATTATCTAAAAGCATATAAATTATCTCCCAAAGAGCTAGTTTCAAAGATTCTAAAAGATGTTCGAGAAACTACCGGTATTACTGCAACGGCGGGAATTGGTACTAATCTTTATCTGGCAAAAATTGCTATGGATATTCTTGCCAAAAAACAGTCTACAGAGCAACCTGACCAGCAAATAGCCACGTTGGATGAGGAAAGTTATCGCAGGCAATTATGGGATCATAGGCCAATTACAGATTTCTGGCGGGTAGGCAAGGGATATGCCACTAGGCTTGCAAAGATGGGCTTGTTTACAATGGGAGATGTTGCTAGATGCTCAATTGGCAGGGCTAATGATTACTTAAATGAAAGTCTACTTTATAAAGCCTTTGGTGTAAATGCTGAGCTTTTAATAGATCATGCTTGGGGATGGGAATCTTGTGAAATGTCTGATATAAAAAAGTATAAACCTCAAGCCCAAAGTGTGAGTTCAGGGCAGGTTCTTCACACAAGTTATAGCTATGAAGAGGCGAAAATAATTATTTGGGAGATGGCTGACATGCTTGCGCTTGATTTGCTTGATAAAAGTTTAATCACAAACCAGATTGTCTTGACTGTGAGCTACGATATCGAAAATTTAATAGATCCAGAGATTAGTTGCAACTTCCAGGGTGAAGTTGCAGTTGATGGATATGGTCGAAGAGTTCCAAAATCTGCACATGGTACGATTAATCTTGGCTGTCACACAAGTTCTGCTAAGATAATTATAGAAGCTTCATTGAGCTTGTTTGATAGAATTATTGATAAAAATTTGTTGATTAGAAAAGTAAATTTTTCAGCTAATAATGTGGTAAATGAAAAAAATAATTCTTTGGGCAGGTATAATCAAGCGAGTTTATTTGATGATGGTGCTCAAGTTGAGGCTAGGAAGAAAGAGTTAGAACGTGAGCGAAAAATTCAAGAAACTGTGCTAAAACTAAAGAAAGTTAATGGTAAGAATATTATTCTAAAAGCCAAGAATCTGCAAGAAGGTGCTACTACAATGGAAAGAAACAAGCAGATTGGGGGTCATAAAGCATGAATGGCAAATATGATGATATTATAAATCTACCACGTCATAAGTCAAAGATTCGTTCTTCAATGGCAAGAGCAGATAGAGCTGCTCAATTTATGCCGTTTGCAGCTCTTGCTGGCTACGAAGATTCAATTAGAGAAACAGCACGACTTACTGGTGATAAGATAGAACTAGATGCCCAAGCCAAAGAATCTGTAAATCGCAAACTCCAATTACTTGTAAATAATATTGAAAATCAACCTGAAGTAGAAATAATTTACTTTGTGCCAGACAATAAAAAACCCGGAGGAAGCTATCTCTCCAGTACAAGTCTTATAAAAAAAATTGATGAATCTCAAAAAATTATTTATACACAAGATGGTTGTGAAATTTTTATAGATGATATTTTGGATATACGAAGTGAAATCTTTGACAGCATATAATTAATGTTTTTTGCAAAACATTTAAGAATATAGGTGTAAAAAAACTAGGTCTATATAAAATATGCTGGTTGTGTAAATCTCTTTGCATTTATTTTCCTTGCAATGTAATGAATTTTTAGTTTTGTATTTTACAAGTTCTGATTCTTCTTGAAGTTCTCAGCTTGCTGGTTATTTGATAAGAACTTCCCAGTAGCCACCTTGTATTCGCTATGAAGCAAGAGTAGATATTAGTGGATTTTATGTTCGTTAATCATCTTTTTTTTTCAATATTTATTTGTACTTAAGCTTAATTTCCATAAATTTATCTGGCAATTCCGTAGTCATTGTCATAATATGCTTCAGCTTGTTACCTGCTGATTTGTCTCTTGCTTTTTCGTAGTCTACACTCTTAGTTATCTCGTCAATATAGGGTATCGGTTTCGGTTCTGAGACTGTGAATGAGTTAATAGATTTTAACAGCAAATTAGTATATATTCCCCACTTTTCAGCAATATTCTCTATTTCATCTTTTAATTTATTTTGTTTCCAATCAGCAAAAGCATCATCAAAATGGATACCATATTCTAGTTTTCCTGGAACCAACTCAGTATTAACGAACTCTCTTAGCATATTTGCTTTATTATCATCACCCATATCACTGAGTTCTTGTATTTGTTCATGAATGATTCTTAAAGTCTCATCGTCAACAAACTGAACACCATTAACATTACTTACTTTGGATCCTATTAATTGTAAAATATGATTTGCATCAATTACTTGAGTACCAGCAAGTTTAGTTCTACCAACCAATGATCTTATGACCAAAGGATCAGGCTCAGAACCTTCTGCTCTTACTAGATTTTTATAAGCACCAACATATTTAAGCCAAGTGTGCTCATCTATGCCAAATGAACTGTCATTCCATTTATACTCATAATATTGTTCAACAAAATTAAGTTGGTTAGCTGCATCCCTAAATGCGGAAAGAAATTTTTCTAATCCCTCTTTATCATATTTTAAAGCTTGCCAATCTGCAGGGTTAGGCAAGGTTGGAATCATTTCTTCAATGTTTACTTTCAATTTTCTTACTGAGTTTTCATAAGTGTCAACAATTGCCTTGCTACTGCTTCCTCCACTACCATATAATTTAAGAGCAATATCTACAGTCTCCCTGGTAATCTCTGGATATTGGAAATTGACAATAGTACCAAACTCTTTTCCTTCACCAAATATACGATTTGTTCTTGAATAAGCTTGAATCAAACCTTGAAGCTCTAACGATCTATCTACATAAAGCGTGTTTAGCCTCTTAGAATCATAGCCGGTTAATAATTGATCCGCCACGATCACTAAATCAATATTCTTTGCATTCCTGCCGCTACCGCCTCTTTTAGTTCTAGAGATTATATCTTCAAAATAAGCGGATTCGCCATGTTTCTTATCTCCTGCAACAAATTCAATACCAGTGTATTGAGCATAATCTTTGAACATTCTTTTTACTAAATCAACAGGAACTATATTTTCAGGATCGTTCTCATCACCAAAACTAAAGGTCATGGCAATATTCAGCTTCATATCACGCTCGGCTAACTGCTTTATAAACTCATCGTAGTAAGCTATAACACGCTTTTTATAGGCGACTGTTAAAATCGCATTAAACTCTCTTCTCATTGATTGCTGATCCCAATTATCAAGCATTGAAGTAACAACTCTAGGGATATGGGTTTCATCCTGATAAACAAGTATGTCATATTTTTTTGACTGTCTTTCAACTTCTGCCAGGCTGAAAGTTTGTACTTTTCTTTCGATTTCTCTATCTGGTAGATCAGGATGTTCTTCTTTTATCTTATCAAATAACTGATCTCTTAAATCCTCATGACTTTTAAACTCGCCCGTATTGATATAGTCCACATGAAAGCCTAGAACATTACCGTCTGCTATAGCCTGATCAATGGTATACTCATGAAGTTTAGGACCAAACAGTTTTTCTGTGGTATCAATGACTTCGCTTTTTTCATTTATTTTTCCTTTAATATTGTTCTCATCAAAGAGTGGTGTCCCTGTGAAACCAAAGAACAAGCCCTTCTGTTTAAAATACTTTTTTATGTCTCCCATCATCTGACCCATTGTAGTTCTATGAGCTTCATCAATGATAAATACAATTTTCTTTTCAGCCAGAGAATTATCCTTTGCTTCTTCTAACTCATTTACCAGAATATTAAGCTTAAACGTTGTGGTTACGATAATACCGGGCTTTGCTGATTGTAACTTCTTTTTTAGCTGATAGGTGAATTTTGTATCATCAACATCTACAGGTTCATACTTTGCATAGGCTTTAAACTCTTCACTTGTTTTACTATCAAGCTCCCGCCTGTCTACTAAAAAGACCACTTTATCAAACCCTGCACGGGTTGCCAAAAAGAGGGCGGTCTTAAAACTTGTAATTGTTTTCCCGCTTCCCGTAGTATGCCAGACAAACCCACCGTGGGGAATGCGTTCTTTATTATCAAAGCCAAAGGCAGCACCTTCAACAGACTGGAGCGCATATACCTGA
The DNA here is from genome assembly GCA_016936615.1 of Spirochaetales bacterium. Lineage (GTDB taxonomy): Bacteria > Spirochaetota > Spirochaetia > JAFGXN01 > JAFGXN01 > JAFGXN01. The sequence continues at coordinate 27,679 of JAFGXN010000034.1, forward strand.
TAGGGTCTCATTAACATGTGCTTGCGGTTCTCTTCATCCCTGGCTTCATCAATGACCAGATAATCACCAACCATCTGATGAGCCATAGGAATCATCAAAAAATTTTCAATAACTTTCTTCCATTCATTTACCGGTTCATTATATTTATCTGCCCAATGAAATACAAATACAGTGTTGAAGTCATCCACACTTTTAGGTGTGGCAAAGTAGCGTGTTTCAATTTCTGTTGTAATTACCATCATCTGAGAAAAAGCCATGAAGTTATTACTGTATTCACCATCTCGATAATACCTGATAAATTGACCATAAGCTTCATCTAAGGATTTGTCTGTACGTTTTTGCTCAATATTTATCAGAGGTAAGCCATTAATAAGCAGTACAATATCAAAACGATTGCCCTTGTCAGTTTGAACTTCGCGTGCCACCGTGTAACTTGAGTCACCACCGCTAACTTCCGCTTTCTTAAGAATTGTTAAGGTAATCTGCTTGCGGGTAATATCCGGGTGGTCATCTCTATAAATCCCGTCAATTTTTCCCTTGTTTCCTTCCATTGACAGAACTTTAGCAGCTTCAAAACTATTACTGATTTGATTAACCTTAGACATAACCTGTTTAAACTCATTATCAGTTAGGGGAACCCCTTCAAGCTGATCTGCATTGATTCTATTTAATTCGCTTCTCCAATTATTAATCAAATCCTTTACAGTAACTTTTTTGATATTACCGTTTAAAGAATCAGGTGATTCCCATTTATATTTTTTAAGCTCGTTTACAAAATTTTCCTGAAACGCCCGTTCTGTAGCGTTTTTAGGTGCATTGCTCATAGATATTGTCTCCTTTGTTAAATGAACATCTCGTTTTGAACTGTTTCCAAAATGGAAATAGTTGCTAGTTTTTTATTGTAATATAGTTGTATTCTCTGTTCCATCTTCCATATTTTATTTTCTATCCAATAGCTTCATATCATTTTCAATCTCATCTATTGTAGGTAAAGATCCTTTCAATTCTTCAGGGACAATCTCTGTTAAGCTAAATTCGCTTACTCCCATGGGTTTTCCGAAGTCTCTTAATGCAAACTCTGTCTCAATTTTATTTTTATCTCTACACAGTAAGATACCGATAGTTTGATTATCAGTATCGGATTTCAAATATGTATCAACTGCGGAAAGGTAAAAATTAAGTTTACCTGCATATTCAGGAATAAACTTGGTATTTTTCAGTTCTATTACGACATAACATTTAAGTTTTACATGATAAAAAAGTAAATCAATATAGTAATCTGAATCTCCTACTTCTAAATGGTATTGACGACCAATAAAAGCAAAACCTTTTCCGAGTTCTAATAAAAATTTTGTTATATGATTTACCAGTTGATTTTCAATATCTCGTTCATTATAAGGCTTTGTAAGAGTTAGAAAATCAAAAGAATATGGATCTTTTAATGTTTGTTGTGCTAAATCAGATTGTGGTTTAGGTAGAGTACTTTTAAAATTTGTAATAGCCTTTCCTTCTCTTTTATATAAATCAGTTTTTATCTGCAATGCCAGAGTATCACGGCTCCAACCATTTTCAATTGTTTCAGTTATATAGTAATAAGCTTCTTCAAAGTCATTAGAATTTGTAAAAATATGAATATTATGACCCCAAGGTATTTGTCCTGTAATTTCTGGTATAATCAAGTTCTGATCTAGAGCGTTATCATTTTTGGCAACGCATTGTTGCCATTCTTTGTTGTTTTGTAATTTGGCAACAAGCTGTTGCCAAATTGATCCGTTACTATAGAAGTTGTAAAATGCTCTGCAATATCTAAGATTTTTAGGAGAAAATCCTCCTATCTCCGGAAAGTCAGCTTTTAAATCTTTGCTAAATTGATCAATAAAGCTACTTCCCCAACGTGCTTTTTTTTGTTTTTCAACAATTTCATTCCCAAGATACCAATAAAGTGAAATCAATTCTTTGTTGGCTGAAACACTGGCTTTTATTTGTGATTGCCGAATTTTCAACTTAATTTTTTTTACCCAATTTATATATTCAGATGTATTGATTGGTTCATTGCTCATAGATATTGCCTCCCTGTATTAAATGAACATTTTTATTTCTTATCTTTTTTAGAAATATCTTTTTTAGAAATATCTTTTTCAAGATTTTTTATACTTTCTAAATATTCTTTTTCTACCGGAGAAAGTGTTTTTACCTGATATTTCTTATATTCTGCTTCTGCCTTGTTCATTGCTTTTTGATGGCTTATTTTTCCTGAATCATGTAATGTTCCTTTTCCATAGCTTGTGGTAAATAGATCAAGCTCTGCAATCCAATCTTGCATTTTCATAGTTTTGTGATCCATTGCTTTAAGTTCTGCAAGGTCAAAAAAAGCTGAAACAAGACGATTGAGCCTTTGTAATTCTTCTTCATCAAGATAATTTTTGGCAATTGCAATATCTTTTTTTACCGGAATTTCTCCTGAAAAAGTTGTTAGTCCCATAAATTCTTTTTCTGCATCTGCGCGATCATAAATTAGCTCTGCGGCTGTTTGCTTATTAACCGAATAATGTAGTTTGTTTTGAACAGTAGCAAAAAACATCTTTGATTCTTCGCTTTTTGGATCATAATCAATACTTGTTGCATATAAATCCAATACTTGGCGGTATAAAACTTTTTCACTACTTCTAATATCACGGATTCTGTCGAGTAATTCTTTCCAGTAGTTTCCTCCGCCATAGCCTTTGAGTCTCTCATCATCCATAGTAAAGCCTTTGATAATGTACTCTCTTAGTCTTGCAGTTGCCCATTTACGAAACTCGGTACCACGCAAAGATTTTACTCTATAACCAACAGAAATAATAACATCAAGATTGTAGTAATTGGGTGCTTTTTGTTGAAATTCGGAAATTCCGAATTTGTGCATTGTTTCACTTTTAACAAGCTCTTTTTCTTTATAGATATTTTGAATATGTTCATTGATAGTAGATTTTGCTTTACCAAAAAGCTCTGCCATTTGATCTTGCGTAAGCCAGACAGTTTCATTTTCTATTACAACATTTACAGAGACTTTTTCATCTGATGTTTTGAAAATAATTATCTCACCGTTTTGATTATCTTTTTTGGTCATATTTATCCTTGATTATTGATTCCCATTTATATTTATTCAGCTCTTTTACAAAGTTTTCTTGAAACGCTCTTTCTGAAGCATTTTTAGGTGCATTGCTCATAAATTTCGCCTCCTTGTATTAAATGAACATTTCATTTAGATATGATTTTTTTAGATTCTTTAGTTTGTCTAGCTTACTCTGATGAAGGGTGATAAGGTTGTCGAGTGAGGTAAAGAAGTTAGCAATTTGATTTTTTTCCTCATTATCTTTCGGTGCTACTACTTCCAGCCCTTTTAACTCACTTGCCTTAATCAAAGGTTGACCTGAACCAAAAGATAATTTCGTTAGATCGGAATGTAACAATAAATAAAAGTTAAATACTAAGCTATCACTTTGCATAAATACTGTATTATCAGTTATTTTAGCATTTCCAGAATATCTATATAATTTACCTGCATTTTCGCCAACTCTAGCGGTTAATATGAAATCACCTGTGTAATCATAATTATTATCATATCCTATAATAGATCTTGAACCTAAAATCGGATAAGGAGTATCCGTTGATTGTGTATCGTGAATAATATATTTACTCTTTCCTGTACCGATATTTAGTAATAACTTACCCAACTTACACTGTTCCCAATCCCCACTAAAACCCTTAAATCTTCTCTTCGGTTTTGTTTCACCTTCAGCAGGAAACATTTCAGAAAGATAGGCTTTTTTCAGGGATTTTATTTTGTCTAACTTACGCTGGTGAAGGGTGATAAGGTTGTCGAGGTTTTTGAAGTGGTTACCAATTTTAGCCTGCTCATCTTCTTTAGGTAACATGATGCTTGTGTTTTTTACTAAATCTGAGTTCAAATTTACTTGACTACCTGGTTGACCAAATTGTTGCCACTTTGGACGAAACATCTCAAACCATTGGAACATAAATTCTTGATCAGATTTTGGATTCAGAAAGATTAAAAATCCATCATGTACACCAGTCTTTACATAGTTAACAACAGGCTTTCCAACTGTAGCAGCTATGCTCAAAAGTAAATGCGGTTCATATAATACACGAGTTTTTTCTTGACCAGCTTTTGATATTCGTTGTTCTAAAAAAGTAACTCGTCCATCTTGTTCAGTAACGTCTGCAATCCTTAGCCAACCTACCTCAGATTTATTATCAAACCATTTAGGATCTTTTATAGGTCTAGGACTAGCTCCACGTACAATATCAGATAACTCTCCAATTTTCCGTTGTTCCCAATCTCCTGCATCCCGAAATTCTTTAAACCTTCTCTTTGGTACTAATTTTTTTGTATCAGCCATTATCCCACCACCAAATCAGCTTTGAGCGTCTCGAAATCAGCAAGCAAGCTTTCAATTTGTCCCTCAATCTCATCTAATGTATCAGCGTAACGCTCTTCCAGCTTTTGCAAAGTATTTAACTCACTCTTTACTGATTGATGTATTAAACTGACAATATTCTCTACTGTTTTGCCAAACCACTTATGATGTACTAACTTGTCTATCTCTTCATCAGTAAGAACCGGTATTCTCTCTTCTACTGCATCCCTAAGCTCTTTTTCTTCATTTTTTAACTCTTTTGACATTGTTGTACTTTCAGCAAACAAACGGTCTACATTTTTTAACAACTTATATTTATCCGATTTCTTATCCGCTCTCTTTAACTCAGACTGCAATTTGCATTTATCAAAGGAGTCTGTTGGTTCATCCTCTTTATCTTTTTTTAGAATCTCAAATAGGGCATCGTACTCTTGGCTATCTTCTACCTTGGCAGCTTCGACTAAATCGGCAAGTTCCATTTCTAGTTCCTGGATTTTATTACGCTTAGCATCTATCTCATTCTGTTCTTTTGTATAAAGCATCTGAGCAATCAAATCATTTGGGATTATCTTCCCATTCCATCCGTCTTGCTCTTCACGTTTTTTATCACCTGTTCCTTTGGTAACCATGTTCGGTTCTCTCATGCGTGCGACATTATAAAATCCTTCAATGGCAATCAGCTCTGTATCATGAAACAATGAATTTTTCCATATCTCAGCAATGACTTGATAGCCGGTATAGACATCAATTATATCAAATTCTTTTAAAATCTGTTTTATTTCAATCAACATTCGCTCTTCTAAGTCTGTTAAATTAGAATCTGCTTTTACACTTTTCAGCTTATTCCAAAATTTTGAAATATACTCAGTTATTTTAGCTTCTAGCTCTTTAGATAAGGATATTATATTTTTATGACCAAGGACAATTGCTGTTATATCTTTGATAGAGTTTTCTAGTTTCACATATCCGGGGCGAATTTCTTCAATATTTTGAGCTAATACATCTGGTACTAATTCATGAAGTATTTTTAAATTATTTATATTTTCTTTTGGAATACCACCAAACAGATGAGCATCAACATCATGGGCTATATCTTCATCAACCGATTGTACATATCTGGGGATATTCATATTGTATTCATTTTGAATAATTTCTTTGAGGGAGGCAAGGTGACTAAAACCTGCAATCTCTTCTTTACTGGTATAGACATCTACTATTTTGGCAATATCTTTTTCCTGTAAGACATTTTGCTTGCCAACTTTGATAAAGTTATTGGAAGCATCAATCATTAACACAGGGTCAGATATAGCACGATTTTTCTTGAGAATAATAACTACAACCGGTATCCCAGTATTTGTAAATAGATTATTAGGAAGCCCAATAACAGCATCTATTTGATTCTTATCAATTAGTCTTTTTCGTATCTCACCTTCTGATGAACCTCTAAAAAGTACTCCATGAGGCAGGACAATCGCCATGGTACCTTTAACACCTAAATGATATAAGCCATGTAATAAAAAGGCATAATCTCCTTTTGAATCTGGTGGCAACGTTCCGCCAATTTCAAATCGTGGATCGCTAACTTTCAGCTCTGCTTTATTCCAGTTCTTAACTGAATACGGTGGGTTCATTACAACCGCATCAAACTGCACCCCTTCATTAGGATTCTCAGGATCTTCCGGCCAATCACTACCCAGTGTATCTCCATTTTTTATGGTCATCTTTTCGGGTCTTACGCCATGTAGCAATAAGTTCATGCGTGTTAAGTTATAGGTTGCTGTATTTTTCTCCTGACCATAATAAGATAAATCTTTTTGCTGATCTTTAGTCAAATGTTTACCTACAGTTAATAATAACGAACCTGAACCTACTGTCGGGTCATAAATAGATTTAATATTAGTTGTTTTGGCAACGATTTGCGCCATTACTTCACTTACTTGATGTGGGGTATAGAACTCTCCTGCTTTCTTGCCTGACTCCATAGCAAATTGACCGATTAGATACTCATAAGCATCGCCTAGAATATCACCTTTTTGGAGAGCAACCATATTCAAATCTGCAAACAGTAATATTAATGCTTTAATATTGTTACTTCTTTCGTGAAGATTGCTTCCAAGAGCAGTATCAGTTAAATCCAAGGTTGAACTTGAAAACAGGCCTTTAAAATCATTTATACTAGCTGTACTTACTATTGACCTTTCAAAATTGTTTAAGCTGTCAGCGACTGTTTGAACTTCAAAATTTCCATCATTGATATCATTCAACCAAACCTGGTACAAGTATTCCGGTGACACAAAGTAGCCGAGAACATTTTGAATCATCTTCTCTAACTCTTCGCCGTGTTCTTTTTTTGCATTAATATATTCTTTAACCAGATCTTTTTCAGTACCTTTTTCAAAACCTGCTGTTATTTTAAAAGTTTCTAATGTTTTATCACTCAAAAACTTATAAAACATTAAGCCAAGC
>JAFGXN010000035.1 GCA_016936615.1 Spirochaetales bacterium
TCAAATAGGCATCATTATAAATTTTTTCAACATCACGGATTCCTAACTCTTCAAGATTTCTAATATACAAATCAAACTCATCTTTACTTACGCCCTTAAAAAGAAAATCAAATATAACCTTATCTAAGTATCCGTTTATCAAAGTCATTTTTTTAAAAATAATCTCTCTCTCATTCTCATTAAAATGTAAAATAGGAATAAGATGAGAATCTGCATTAGTATCAGACCACAAATCAATAGCTTGCCGCTGTACAGGAGATCTCAAACCTTGAAAAAAAGCCTCCTTAGACTTAACATAAGGACCAGCAGCAACATAATCTGCTACAGCAGTAGCAAAGCCTTTTGGACTGTTCAATATATTATCAGAAAAAACAGCCTTTCCACCATTCAAAAAATAACTCTCGCCCTGAATTCCAAAATTAAAAAGCCTAAATCCATCAGGAGAATAAGCATAATCAAGAACCTCTATAACCTTCTCAAGATTATCACAGGAAGGTGTCAAATATGCACTCAAATACGAAGAAAAAACTGGCATCCTATGACCAAACTCAACTTTTTCCCCCCTTCTCAAAGAAGGATACCGCATGGGAACAAAGTAGTCGCTAGCCAAATCAGGAGCCCTTCGCACAGCAATCTTCTCAATCGACGAGACATAGTCGACAAGAACTCCAACCTTTTTTCTACACGCCCTACTGCGGTAAGCTTTCAAACTCTGGACAGAGAAAAGAGGATCAACAAGCCCTTCAGAAATCCACCGAGAAAACTCGCTCAAAAAAAGAAAAAACTCCTGGCTAGCCTCTCCGAAGCGGATAACCTCGCCATCCAGAAAAAAACCCCACCCAATACCGTATGCACCAATAAAAACATTAGTATCTTTAATCTTTCCACCGTAAAAACTCAGAGGAATATCTGCAAGATTTTCATCCTTAATCTTCCTCAAAAACAAATACCACTCATCCATAGTCTGTGGCAGATCCATCCCAGAAGCTTCAAAAACCTCTCGTACAACAAATGGACCAATATATGTCCTAACCTCAGAGTCTGGGCTCAAAGAAGGAAAACAAAAAAGAGAGCCATCTGGAAGAGAAATCTCACTCTTTATCTCAGGGTGATGTTCAAGAAAAGCCACTAAATTTGGCGCAAACTGCTGCAACCTATCAGAAATAGGAAGAACAACCCCATCATCAATGGCCTTTAATATTCCACCTGGATATTTCCACATAAAGTCATACGAGATAACATCTGGAAGATCCTGCTTTGAGGAGAGCATCAGTTTTACCTTTTCATTATACTCACCTAACCTTGAATGGTTAAAATCGATTTTGCAATTAAAAATTTCTTGTATTTCTCGGTAAGAAGGGAACTCCGCCATATCTCTGTATCTCGAAGAACTTCTATCTGGAGAAAGCCAGGTAAAAGAAAAATAATCTGAACTAAAAGAAAAAATGCAAAAACTTAAACACAATATTGTAAAAATAACTTTTTTTAAACTCATCAAATAAAAATATCACAATTTTTAAATAAAAAAAACACCAAATCCCCTGAAAAAAGATAAATGGCTATTAATCGTGAACCAGTTCTTCACCGATCTAGAAACAGAATAACGCCTCCACTCCACGAAAAAAGGCTACCAAGCGGTAGCCTCTATCCTAATAAGATGCAGTTTCGTAAATCTTCATAGCCTCTTCAATCACTAAATCTTTGTGTTTCTCTTCTGCAATAAAAAGCAACTGAACAAAATTAGATCTGATCTTGAATGAAATTGAATGGTAGAAAAGTTCATCTATATCACCAATCTCTCGATATGACATTACGTTGTAACTATTTCCCTTACCATCAGTAAGAGTCTCATTCTCCATAATATCATAACCATCACTATCCAGATAGTCAGAAATATTATTGATAGAAGTCTTTAAAGTAAAAGGAGACTCAATAAATGTTGCTTGGTGATAAACCCCAATAAATAGATCAGCACTATCAAGCTCACCTATAATTGTTATAGAAGTCGAACTCGTTGACCCATCCTCAGTCTCTTCACTCTCAAATTCCATATCTGTAAAAAGATTCCTATTTACAAATAACCCAGAAGCTAAATAGAAGACACTAACCCCACCTCGATTCAAATTTCTATAAGCAGACTTGTATTCATCTTCCATCTCTCTAGGATTACTAGAAACAGTCCATGATTTTGAAAAATCAACCGAAAATCTAGGCTCTTCACACCTGTAAGAACCATCACCAACCTGTCCAAACCCTGTAGACAAACACCCCATACACATTGCTGCAACAAATAATAATGCTAGCTTCTTCATTTTAATACCTTCCTATAAAAAAAATTTGACCCCATACGGGGTCATTTATAATAAACTAATAATTCTTAGTATCTTGCGCTATTAAAGACCTTCATAGCCTCTTCAATTGCAATATCAGCAAATTTTTCATTGAAAAAAAACTGCATTCTAAGATTGTGAGTTCCGGAAGTAAAATAGATATTGTAATTTAAATATTCTGAGTCTTCCTTAGTTTTATAAGTAATAACTCCATACAAATTCTTGTTCTCATCCATCTTGTACTCTTTAGTTACATTGTAATATTCGTTTCGATTATAGATTTTTTCCCAAGCATCAGTAAAAGACTTAGTTGAATAGTTAATATCCTCACCCAACAACTTGAAAATTATCTGGTAGAAGGCATCTTCCTCTTCTATCTCAATCTCAACACTCTCTCCCTCTTCTATATCTGCAGCCTCGATAGCAGCCACAAATTCAGGTGTCATAAAGTTACCAATTCCCAATAGATAGACAGAAAGCTCGTCACTTGCTAAATCTTTATACATATCGTAAAAAAACTCAGGCATTGTCTTTGGCTGATTCCAAACAGACCACTCTTTAGTTAAGTCAACAGAAACCGCTGGATTCTCACAAGTATATCTTCCGTCAGATAACTCTCCGAGACCAGTCATACAGCTTGAGACCATCAAAGCTGTTAATAGTAGTAAGGCAATTTTTTTCATTTATTCCTCTCTCCTTTTTTTTGTATCATTTATTTTATACAGCGTTTAAGAAAATTACAAGATAAAAATAATGCTCACTGATTTTTTTTATTATTTTTTAATATTCATCCCACTTTTTTTGAAAAAAAAATATTAATCAAAATTAATCATTTTTTTTCGAAATTTACTTGCCTTTTCTCTACAGTGTATTATCATTTATAAAACCATGGAAAAAGTAAAAAAGAAAAAAGAACGAGCGTGCCAGTACGAGTCAGATCCATTAACTGCTTACCTAAAGCAAATCAACAACTATCCACTACTAGGTAAGGATGAGGAATTAGAGATTAGTAAGAAGATTGCAGATTCAAAACTAATCTTAGACCAGATTGACTCAAATTACGAAGAAGGCTGTATTGAGTATTCTCAGTACAGGGAAGAGAAGGCTAGAGCAAAAGAGTTGCTAGAATACTACAAGAACAGAATGGTCCAATCTAACCTTAGACTTGTCGTTTCTATTGCAAAAAAGTACCAGCACCGAGGTCTACCTCTAATAGACCTGATTAGCGAAGGCAATATCGGATTGCTCGAAGCTGTAGATCGGTTCGACTACAGAAGAAACTGTAGATTTTCTACCTACGGAATTTGGTGGATACAACAAGCTATCAAGAAGGCACTTGCTGACAAGGGAAAAGCTATCAGAATCCCGGTCCATGTCCTCAACACAATCAAAAAAAGCCATGTTGCAGCCAAATTCTTAACACAAGAGAATGGCAAAGATCCAACACTAGAAGAGCTTGCAAAATACTTGAACATCTCAGAGAGCAGAATTGAAGAACTACTTAACATCTCATCAGAACCAGCATCACTTGACTCTCCAGTCGACACAGCCCACTCCACTACACTTGAAGAACTAATCTGTAGCGACAACTATGATGGACCTTTTGACACCGCGTTCAAAGGCAATGCCCAAGAGGTAATCAAACTTTCTCTAGAATACCTTTCAGACAGAGAGCAGAAAGTTCTAGAACTAAGATTCGGAATCGACGGCAAAGAACCGCTAACCCTCGAAGGAATTGGTAATGTTCTTGGCATAACTCGCGAAAGAGTGCGACAAATCCAGAACTCAGCGATAATCAAGCTAAGCCAAGTCGACGAAATCAAACAACTACGAAATACAATGTAAAGAAACCCTTCTTACAAGAGACTGCTGATTTTATCAAGCAGTCTTTTTTTTATGGGAAAAACTAAAATTTGATTTCCACGATTTAATCCTTCTCCAAAACTTCTGAAATCTTGGGAATTTGCCTGCTTTTGGCTTAAATCCGAAGAAGGAGAATTTGGAAAGCTACACTCGATGCTTCATTTTTACCCTGAAAACAAAGATCATGCAACAAGTTCTAAATATAGGCACTTTAGATAAAATCAACAAAAACTAAGGAGTCCTAAAAAGACGGAATCCATTATAACGAAAAACTTTACGATCATAGCTACTACTACCAACACTGCCTATCTGCAAATAGCTAGCGTTACCGCTCCAGCTACCACAACGCTTCTGGCGAAAAGATCCGCTCCCAGTAAAGGACCACTCCCAGACATTACCTGACATATCATAGATACCTAAGCTATTTGCCTGCTTTGTCGCTACGGAATGAGTACGAGCTCTACTATTATCTCCATACCACGCTACTGCACCTGTCGCATCTGCATTTTTCCAATTCGCTATAGCACCACTTGCTGAATCGCCCCTCGTAAACCATGGATTACTATAACCTTCTACAGTATTGATTTCATCATTTCTCCATCTTGCGGCTAACTCCCACTCCTCACTGCTTGGCAATCTAAATCCATTATTTGCAGTTACTACAACATTATCACAAGCTATTGCATTTCGATCTCGAGAATCTCTGACTATAACATCGTTATACCTATATACCGGTTCTAGTCTAAAACCATTCATGGCATTATACCACTCTGTTACAGCGTTACACCATACCATGCTATCTCGCCAAGAGACATTAGTTACTGGATGCTGATCTGCCCACAAAGGAGAATAATAAGTATTATGAGTGTCACCACCTTTTTTTCCAGGATTCTGGAAAAAATATCGATCAGAACCTCTATCGCTACTTGTAGCCCAATCATATACTCTCTTCCACAACTCCCATGTAACAGGAGTTTCTCCTACCTCATATACATAATTAATGGTTGCTCGCCCTTTGTCATCAACCCCTGTCGGAAAGGTTATTCCTTGACTTGGAACTGGAACTGTGACCATATTTATAGACAAGTCAACGTTATCCTCACTACACCCACCAATCATAGCAATAACAGAAGCCATTATCATAGAAAACATCATTTTTTTAACTCTCTTAAACATTAGTACTCCTTTCTAGTAACTTTCTTCTGTATAAATTTTACAAACAAGCTATTTCCTTGAATTTCACCTTTGTAAATAACTTTTAATTATTATATCGTATAATTACTGTCAAATATGAATTTCTTGAAAGGTATCAAATCATGAAAACTGTCCTACTGACTTAGAGATAGTACTAAAGCTTAATCAATACAAATCAACAATTTTAAGATTTCTATCAATTTTAAAGACATCTCTTTCTAAAAATCTACGTTGAATCGTAACAACATAGCCATCATCTACTTCATTAACTGTAAGGTATTTTAAGAAAAAATAACGGTATGCTAAACCTTTGAGACTTTTGAAATCTTTAGATTGAATCAAGACTCCTTCAATATTGTAAACTCTAACACCAACAACAAAGTCTTTCTCTTTTGGTATTACACCCCAAATAATAATTGAATTTTCATCTCCAACAAAAAAATATGAATCATATATTTTTTCAGAAAGCGTCAACTCTTCTCCAGAACTTTTTTTCAAAACAATTTTATCACGATATTTATAAATTTTATGCTCACATACATCAAAAATCTCGTAGTCTAGAACTGGGATTTCTTCCTTCTTTTTTTCTGCTTCCCGAATTATCTGCAGATTGTCCAAGTTAATAGTGTAAATTGCATTTTCAAATTGAATAAAACACTCACTACCTGCAAACTTAATATTCGAATAGCCATCCCCAACCTTATACCAGAATTCCCTAAATTCAACAGTTCCAGTATCAAAGATACTTATTTGTGATCCACTTTTATCAAATTTTACAATATATTGCACACCATCTGGTGCATTCGATAAACAGGTATAATAATAATCGCCATGCTTATGAATTTTTTCATCTCCGAATAAAGAAAAGAAAAATTCGAGCTCGACTTTATTAATACTCTCTCCTTCTAAAAAATACAAAACTGTACAAGAATCATCTCTTGATTCTAAAAAGAGAGAAGTCATTATCAAAATAACATCATCCTGTAAAATATGAGAACTAACATTACGAGCTTCAATTGAATGAGACTTTGGAGCAAATAGCTTAAAAACCTGATAACCTATAGAAAACAAACCTAGCAGAGCTATCAAAACTATAAAAATTTTAACTTTATTGAATACTTTTCTGTTCATAAATCTCCCTGCCTCAAATTATACCTTCATCTGAATGAACAAGTCAAGCA
>JAFGXN010000004.1 GCA_016936615.1 Spirochaetales bacterium
AATTTTATAGTAATTTGATTTTTTGGAGGTAAAATGAGAGATAAAATTTTTTATTTTCTTGCCGTTTGTGTGGCTTTTTCATTGATTTTCTCTTGCGATAAAACCCCGTCCCTTATCCAACAGTTTGATGTTGTAGAAAATGAGGGGAGTGCTTTTATTTCATGGGAGAGACCTGCTAACTCTGTTGGAGAGGTTCTTTATTACGGTCTGAAAGGTGATTCTGTTCCGCTTGGCAAGATTGAACTTGACAATGCAAAACCTGATGGTACAAGTATTTCTGGTCTTGAGAATGGCCGTGAGTACTATGTGAAAATTTATGCAGTTACTGCTTCTGGGCAGAGTTTTTTGGTGGGGGAGAAAACTTTTACACCAAAAGTAAACTCTAAAGATGCGTCTGCAGTTGTGGCTTTGATAGAGTCTATTCCTGCCGTAGAGGAGATTGTCTTAGATAATGAGCCTTTGATAGTTTCGGCTCGAAATGCTTATAATAAATTGAGACAAGATTACAAAGATTTGGTTACAAATTTGGGCAAGCTCTTAGAGGCCGAGGCTAGGGTTAAATTTCTTCAAGCCTCTGCTGAGGATCAGGCAGCTGCTAGTGCTGTAATTGCAAAGATTGAAGCACTTCCTGAGTTGGACTTGATTGCCGCTTCAGATAGAGAAGCCTTTCTCGATGTTAGGGAGTCTTATAATTCATTGACTGTTGCTCAAAAAGAGTTTGTTCATAACTATGAGAAACTTGCTGGCTTTGCTTCTGCATTTGTAAATAGCGATGAGGTTATTGTTTTGGTTGAGGCTATTCCTGCTGAGATAACATTCTCTGATTTACCTCTCTTGTCTCAGGCCTTTAATGCGTTTAATAATCTAAAAGAGAATGAGAAGACTTTGGTTCCTCAGGAACTTAGAGATAGGTTGCTCTCTGTGAAGGTCTACTATGTAGATTTGCTATTGCAGAGCCTTCCTGTTCCAGCAGAAATGACTCTAATGGATGAAGCTTTAGTTAAATCTGTTCGTGCCGAGTATGAGGCTTTGTCCCCAGAAGAGAAATATTCTGTAGATGCTCTTAATAAGTTGTTTAAGCTTGAGGATGCAGAGATTTGTCTTGTAGAACTTAAGATTGATGCAATTTCTGAGATCTTATCCTTGGATGATTGTGTTAAAATAAAAGAAGCCTGGTCTGCATATGGATCTCTATCCGCAACTTTTCAAGATAAAGTAAGAAATTTTACTCAGTTGCAAGGTGCTGCTGATGGAATTGCTGGATTATCCTTAGCTAGTCCAACAGTTACAGAACGCACAAGCTATGATTCAATTACTGTTTCTTGGGATTCTGTTGAAGGAATTGATGGTTATGTTTTGTATCACTCGTTTATAGATAGTTCCCCTGTTGATTTAGATGCATTATTGGTGTTTTCTGAAGATTTGCCTTCATTTGAGTTAGATTCTAGTAGGCGAAGTCTTGTTGTTGGATCAGAATCAAACAAGGTCGCAGCAGGTCCAAATTATTTTTGGGTTAGGTTCTTTATGGAAACTCCTGAAGGGAGAACATATAGTGGTTTATCTGATGTTTCTGAGAGAGGGGCTAGAGATATTACAGACGAAGAGTGGGTTACTGAGGTGAATAGGTCTATTTACGAGGCCTTGAAGCCTATTACTCCGATTCCTAAGCCTTCAAAAAGTGGCTTGATATGGTCAGATGATAATGGTTGGAGCGGTAGGGTTTCAGCTTATGGTGGTTATGTAACTGGTTATAGATCTGAGTGGTCGAATAATTATTCTAGAGGATATGTTTTAGAAGATGTTACATCTAGATATTTGTCGATAACTGGATATATGGCGGATCTCTATGATGTGAAGAATGGGGGTGATAAGCCTCGAAATGTTAGGGTTACAGCTGGAGGAGTTGATTCTGGTGCATCAGAATTTATAACTATCTCCGGATTATATCCTGGTGAGTTCCGGTATCATATGCATGTAAATACTGAAAATATGGATGCTGATGGTGGTCCTGATGTTTATTTGGGAAGTAGTGCTAATGGTGTTTGTGCAAAAAGAGATTGTACAGTTATCGATTCCGAGTATGATTACTTATGGGCGAGAAGGACTGTTCCAGGATTTAGACCTACTCACAGTGACACACCTTACCAGATTAAGCGTGACGGAGCAACTGAGGCAACAGATGTTGTTAATACTCCTGCTATGTGGGCTTTCTACCCCAATTAATTGTGATTATTTTTACGCCTCCTATCTTGTGTAGGAGGCTTTTTCTTTTTCCCGATTTAATATTGGGTTTTTTGTTGACATCGGGGAATCCATCTTATAATATAAAAGTACTAGGACAAGGAAAGGTATTGAGGATATAGGTGAAAAGGGATTTTCCCCTGTAGATCTCTGCAAACTATTATGAGTGATTATGATGATTTAGATCCTGAAATCGCTGAGCTTATGGGAATCCAGAGGTCAGTGGATAAGGAAAATGTTGAACAAGAGAAGAAGCCAAGCTTTCAAGCCCTATTTGGCGGGGCTCCTGAGACTGAAGAGAGTGGGGCGCATGAAGTTGACCTGAAGAGGGCTAGCTTTCCACCTATAACAAAGTCTTATAGCGATCAAGCTGTGTCCAAAATTCTTTTAAACCGCGAGTTCTATCACAATGTTATAAATTTTGGAAAGGATGAGGGTATTCGCCTTCACAAATTGTTAACAGCTTTTATTAAGACGCAAGATAATCAAGAGAGATCAATGTACAGAAATAAGATGATTTCTGCATATTGGAATTTTTTGTCGAATCTGATTCCTCTGTTGGATTCTGGGAGTGAGGAGATTCTTTATAATGTTCGCTTTGGCGTTGTTGCACCGAATCTGCTTGGCAAGGAGCTTGCTCTGCTACTCTCTCGAGTTTTTGTAAAAAATGAGACTGGAGAGCCAATTTACTATTTTGATGAGTGGTTGAAGCAGGTAGCTTATGGCAACATAAAGCCTTCTGCTGTAGATGAGACTCGTAATCTTGGGAAAAAGTCTGATGCTCGAGTCGAGTCTCAAATTTCCGCTACGCAAGCAAGTTTGAGAGCCGCAAAGGATATTATAAAGGTCAAGATGCATGAACGAGATAACCTTGAGAAGCAGATTCAGAGCCTTTTTACAAATATTCTCCAGCACTCTAACTCGTATATAGATCCTGAGCTTGAAGATCCTTATTCTGATGCTCAGTTGGAGTTTTTATCAAGGATTCAGCAGTTTATTGTTGGCTTGAAGAATATTGACCGTGAGATAAAGTCTGGTTTTTCTGAGTTGAATAGACATTCCGATAAAATTGACAAACTACGAGTTGAGACTGGTGTTTCTGTAGAAAAGGTTAGTCAGATTGACGATAAGACTATGTCTGCTGAGTTTGATAGTACTAAGCAGATGGCAAAGATGTGTGTTGGTCGGCGGGGAAATCACTTGCCTGTCTTGATGGCTCAGTATTTTAAGGCAGATCAGATAAACTTAGGAACAAGAGAGAATATTATAAAGATTTTGACAGAGATCGAACAGCTTGATCAAGGTTTGTTTGAGCGACGATATCGTCAGGAAGTCTATAGGATTGTTCCATATATAATTTTAATGCCATGTTATGGTGATAGAGGTATCTGCTGGGAGCCCTTCGACAAGTTTAATCGCGCGACAAGTCGTGGAAGAATTGCTGTGCCAATGTATCCTAAGGATCTTCGAGTTGCTGTCATCTCTGCGGTCGCTGATTTGCGGTGGCAGGTTGCGAAGGAGAAGGCTGCTCACTACTGGATGGAAGAGGGGTTGACAGGAGGTTATTATCAGTGGTCAATTACTCAGAAATTAAAAGGAAATATAAAAGATTATTTTATCGAAGATTATATTCTTTGGATTAACAAAGAGTCTAAAGGAATTCAAAAGCTTGAAAGAAATGTGCGAAAGGTCTTCTGGCGCCACATTCCTTTCCCACAAGAGATAAAGGATGATCTGAAGAATAGGGGTTTTGTCTACAGCGAACTGGCTAAGAAAGATTTTAACCGCTCAATCTCAGATGGATATTGATAAAAAAAAAGCAAGGATTATTTCCTTGCTTTTTTAGCTTTTAGTTTTTTGATAATATCAATAATAAAGGCAATAACTAAAATTCCTACGCCAATTACTACTGCGCTGTCTGCTACGTTGAATGTTGGCCATCGATCAAGTCCGAAAATCCCGTAGAATTTCACATCAATAAAATCTACTACTCCAGCAGGTCGGAATACTCTGTCGATGAGATTCCCGAAGCCACCTCCAGCAATAAGAGCGAATGACCATTTTTCCAACCCAGGAAACTTTCTCGGCTCTTTTAATAGTAAAAATGTCAGGACAACCAGGAATACTCCCACTATGACTTTAAAGAGAAGTATCTTTAACCAGTCTGGTAATCCATCGCCCATGCTAAATGCTACTGCTGTATTGCGGACATGTATTATATTGAGGAAATTTCCTGCAGATTCAAATGGTCTGCCAAGTCCAATGTTTGCAACAATCCATGCTTTTGTTAGTTGGTCCAGAATTATTGTGAAGCTGATTATGCTTGCAATTCCAATTCTGTTCCGTTGAGTTTTGTCTATTTTCATTTTTTCTCCTATAGCCCTGTTGGTATATCTAAAAACTCTGTCTCTATCTTTAGTTCTCGAGCAATTATCTCTGCTAGCATCTTTACGCCACCAGTCTCGGTGTTGTAGTGGCCAGCGCTAAGCATGTTGATCTTGTTCTCCTTGCAGAAATGGTAAATGCTGTGGGAAGCATCCCCAGTGATGTAGAGATCCGCATCTTCGCTTGCAGCCTGGATCACCTCCCACGGAGCCCCGCCTGAGACAATCGCCACCTTCGAAATCTCTTTTTTCCCAAATCTTAATATGCTCAAGCAATCTTCGACAGTGAAGCCCATCTTCAAGATTATCTCTTCTATCGTCTGTGGAGCCTTGTATTCGCCTTTAAAGCCGATTTTTACCCCTTTGTAGCTACCAAACTCCTCAATCTGCTCTAACCCTATCCTCTTCGCAAGGTAGGCGTTGTTGCCGCACTCTGAGTGGGCATCTAGCGGCAGGTGGGCTGCGTATAGACCAATTCCGCTGGAAAAAAGCGATTCAAACCGGCTATAATCAGAACCTACGAGTGGGAAGTCTTTGCCCCAGAATAATCCGTGATGAACCACAAGCAGATCTGCGTTCACCTTTTGTGCCAATTCAAAAGACTGTAGGCTTGCATCAACAGCAAAAGCAATCTTTTTGACCTCTTCTCGGTTCCCTTCGACCTGCAATCCATTTAAGGAGTTGTCAGCCTTTGAAAAATCTGCGATTTTTAAATAATTATTTAGATATTCAACTAATTCTTTTTTCTTCATTTTATTATTATAACGTGATTTGTTATTTTTTCAATACCCACCAGCTTGCTAATATTCCAAAAGCAACAGAAACATTCATCGAAGCTTTATTCCCTAATGTCGGGATAGAGACAATGCCGCCTTCGTTGCGGGCAACCTCTAGAATTTCTGGGTTTACTCCAAGCTCCTCGGAGCCCACTACGACAATTCCTTTCTGGGGAAAAGTAAAATCTTGAATTGGCGTTCCATTTGTTTCAAGAGCAAAGATTGTGCCTCTCTCTTCTTGGGGTTGTTGTATTAAATCTTCGAATTTCGCCCTTTTTATATCAAGGAAATTCTCAGCACCCATCGACGAACGTCGAAGC
Source organism: Spirochaetales bacterium (assembly GCA_016936615.1). Lineage (GTDB taxonomy): Bacteria > Spirochaetota > Spirochaetia > JAFGXN01 > JAFGXN01 > JAFGXN01. The sequence goes on from JAFGXN010000004.1 coordinate 5,722, forward strand.
CTGGGATGTTCAAGGCTTGGGCAATCTGGGGAGATTAAAATTTCCCGTAGCTGGAAGACCTCGCAGCTGCGGATTATGCTACCAAGATTAAATGGCGAGCGGATATCGTCGCAGAAGATTGAGCCTTGAGATCTTTGTGGAGTTAGTGTGTTGTTGTCAGGTAGGCGGAGATCTAGATCCCAATCTGCAGGTCCCTCTCCAGTCTGGGCAATCAGCATATGGCGGATACTATTTAATTTGCGGATAGAATCTTCAGGACTCTCATCGTTATTGCTTAGAATATCTCTTGCTGTGGAGGATGCTTTCTGGTTGATGTTGTCCTCGATTAGTTGCACAAGAAATTGGTGCAGGCTTGCGAGGTTTGCTAAATTTCCTACCTGCAGTTCCATTTCTATCTGATGAAAAATCTTTATATATTTTCGTAGCTTTGTTTCAGGCTTCAGGGTGTTGAATTTCTTGAGTGCTATCATTTTTCCCTCTTATATAAAAAAAAGGACGATTGCTCGCCCTTTTTCATTTCGTTCTGTAATTACAGATTTATCATGTTTGCCAGTTTGTCGGCTATTGTCTCAATCACGCTATCGTTAATGTAATTAGGATCGTCAAGCTTAGCTTTAACTTCTGCAATTCTATCCTCTCTCACTTCTGGAGCATTTTTCACTTTTTCAGCAATGTTATATAATTCAGCCATTTTCTTTGCATCATGAGAAATTTCTACAGAATCAGACTTGCCAACTTCGGCAATGTTTCCTGTCTTTTGAGTTTTGTTTATCCTTGAAAGCGGGTCAAGGGGCCCAATTCTGTCAATTGTCATAAAATACCTCACATTTATTCTATCGGCAAAAAATACGAATTATTAACTTTTTTTATTTGAAAAAACAAGTACAGCTAGTTCGCCTTTAATGCTACTTTTTTCCTCATATAAGTGTAGCATATCTTGTGCGCTTCCTTCTAGTATCTCTTCGTATTTTTTTGTCATTTCTCTACCAATGACTACCTTAGCTTCACTATTTATATCGGCGATATCCTTTAAAAGTTTAATAATTCTGAACGGAGATTCGTAAAAAATTACAGCTTCGTTCCTATTCATCAACTCTTCGACTCGCTTTTTTCTTTTTCCCGGTTTTGGGCTTAAAAACCCTTCAAAATAATAACCTTTTCCGCACAAGCCTGCAACACTTACAATTGTGCTTGCTGCAGATGCGCCAGGAAGAGGGATAATCTCATGCTCGGTAGAGCGAAGTTTCTCTACAACACGGGCGCCTGGGTCACTAATACCCGGGGTTCCCGCATCACTTATATAGGCACCATTTTGCCCCTGATCTAGAAGTTCAAGGATGTATTCGGCTGATCTCTCTTCATTTGCTGCTCGGCAGCTAATCAGTCTTGCCTTGATGTCGTAGTGGCTTAGAAGGATTCCGGAGTGACGTGTATCCTCACAAGCAATAAAATCTAAGCCTTTTAGAACTTCAAGTGCTCGTAGCGTAATATCTTTAAGATTGCCAATTGGTGTCGCAACAATGTAGAATTCACTCATATTACTTAATCAAAATCTTGTGCGGATCTGAAACCTTGTTCACCTGGTAAAGTTTTTCTAGTACTACTATTTCTGTGCAAGCCGCATCCACGTAGGTGTCTGGTTTTGCTGTATCAGAAAGTGTGTATGTTACCCAAAAGTAATTAACACCTTTTTTCAGGTTAACATTGCCTTTGAAAGTTACAACATCCATAGGATTTTCATATCTTCCAAATTGAACAGAAGTGTCAAACTTATCAGATTTTTCTGTAAAATAGACAGCAATCTTTCCGATGCTTCTAAGATCTTCAGTTCCATTTGTTACAACCTTAAGAGCTGAAACATTTGCAAAATTTTGTGGTGAATATACTCTAATTCTAAGCACAGCTTGTTCGCTTGAGTCTGCATCTATAGATAACATTGGTTGGTCGCATATTACTTTGTCAACAGGGAATTTTTTATCCATTCCTATACAAGACATTATTGAAAAAACAATAAGAATTGTAAAAATATTTCTTATCTTCATGTTAAACTCCTTTTTTCTTATAAATTTACTATACTAGGTAATTTTATAAAAATAAAGTATTTAAAATTAAATTTATAGTTTCTTTTGTATATTGATATAGCTGAATCAATATGTTATTTTATTTTTATGGAAAAAATGAAAAGAACACACACTTGTGGGGAGCTAAATGCTTCTTTTGAGAATTCGACAGTTATATTAAATGGATGGGTACATAAAAACAGAAATCATGGTGGTGTCCATTTTATCAATGTTCGGGATAGATATGGGATTACTCAGGTTGTTATCGATGAAGACGCTACTGAGGAGTTGAAGGCGAAGGCTGAAGGTCTTAAGTTTGAGTATTGCATTGCAATTACTGGTGTTGTCAGGAAGCGACCTGCTGAGATGGTAAATCCTAAGATGTCGACAGGAGATATCGAGGTTAAGGCTTTAGATATCGAAGTCTTGAATACCTGTGAGGTTCTGCCTTTTATGGTCTCTGAGACCGAGTCTGATGCGAAAGAAGATTTAAGATTAAAATATAGATATATTGATTTGCGAAGTAAGGGGATGCAGGATAGGATCAGGCTTCGTCATGAGGTTGCATTTGCCACACGAGAATTTCTGATTGGCGATGGATTCTACGAGATTGAGACACCTACCTTGATTAAGGCTACTCCTGAGGGGGCGCGTGACTTTGTTGTTCCTTCTCGAATTCATCCTGGAAAGTTCTTCGCATTACCACAATCTCCGCAGTTGTACAAGCAGATTCTGATGGTCTCTGGCTTTGATAAGTATTTTCAGATTGCTAGATGTTATCGTGATGAAGATCCTCGAGGAGATAGACAGCTTGAGTTTACTCAGGTCGACCTAGAGATGAGTTTTGTCTCAGCTGATGATGTCTATGATGTTGTTGAAAGAATGATGAAGCATATCTTTGCTAAGACAATGAATGTCGAGTTGGCAGTGCCTTTTAGAAGAATTTCTTACCATCAGGCGTTAAATTCTTACGGTTCGGACAAGCCAGATCTTCGCTTCGGGATGGAGTTTGTCGACTTTGATGCGATTGCGTCTGACTGCGGGTTCTCTGTATTCAAGGATGCAGTTGCAAATGGCGGAAATGTAAAGGCAATTAAGGTTGACGGTGCGGCTGAGTCATATTCAAGGAAAAAGATTACTGAACTTGAGGATCAGGCTAAGATCTACGGAGCTAAGGGGCTTGCGTGGATGAAGGTCGCAGGTGGAAAGCTTGATGGCGGAGTCTCTAAGTTTTTTGAGGATAAGCAGGAAGAGATTCTCTCTTTGTTTGATGCAAAAGATGGCGATTTGCTGTTGTTTATGGCTGATAGCTGGAAGGTTGCTTGTACTGCACTTGGCGCGGTTAGGGTTAAGGTTGCAAAAGATCTTGGCTTGATCGACCCAATGAGATTCGAGTTTGCGTGGATAAATGATTTTCCACTATTTGAATGGAATGAAGATGAGCAGAAGTGGGATCCAGCCCACCATATGTTCTCGATGCCAAAGCCAGAGTTCTTGTCTTCGATTAAGAGCAATCCAGGGGCTGTCCTTGGTGATATCTATGACCTAGTTTGTAACGGCTACGAGCTTGCGTCAGGTTCGATAAGGGTTCACAATCCTGAGATACAACAAGAGATATTCGACGTTGTAGGCTTTCCAAAAGAAGAGGCTGAGAAGAGATTTGGCTTTTTACTAAATGCCTTCAGATATGGCGCGCCACCACATGGCGGAATAGCGCCAGGACTTGACCGACTGATCATGATAATGTCAGCACGAGAATCTATCAAGGATGTAATTGCTTTTCCAAAGAACAACAATGCATCTTCGCCAATGGATGAATCTCCAGCTGAGATCTTAGATGAGCAGATAAATGAACTACACCTTCGAGTTGTCGAAGAAGATAAATAGACTAAAGCGCCCAGCAATGGGCGTTTTTTTAGTGTGCCCAGCATGCACATTTACTATAAGGTGAAAAGCTTAAGATTACTCGACAGTGTAGATTCTATTCTTTTAAAATATTATAAGTTTCATAAAAATTGATTTATTAAAATTTGGAAAAAAAATCCACAAACTCTTAGTTCTTTGGTATAATTTTATAACGTTTAATCTTGCCGATTTACTAATTTTTTCTCAGTTCTCAGAGGCCTTGTTTCAGGAACGAGGCGAATTCACTTGAAGATTAGTATTAGTCTCTGTCTGGCATTGTTAATAGGGGTTATTGTATAACTTTAAACTATATTTTTTACTATTGAGGAGGTCGTAGTGAAGAAGTTTTTATTTGTGGGAGTGATTCTTTTTCTGTTCCAGATTGTTTCTGGGTTGGAGGTCGCTGAGTACAGTGTTTCTGATAGTATTTGGTCAGAAAATTTGGGGTCTCAGCGTGCAGTTGTTTCGGTCAGTGTCTCTGATTCGAATGTTATGGTTTCTATTCCGTGGAGAATGAAATTTTATCCAGAGAATGCTAATGTTATTGTCGTAGAGGCAGAGACAGGCGTAGAAATTTCCCAGGTTTATAAGCAGCAAGCGGATAGATTTGAAGGTGTTATTGGCTTTCGAAGCCGAGGCGAAGGGCTGTATTATATCTATTATTTGCCTTATATTCCAGATAATACGCATGGTCACTTCAAAGGCAGATATACAACATTCTCTGAGACAAATCAATCTTTAGGTGATTTTGTTAGGGATGGGGCTAAGTTGTTGAAGATAGAGTCTCGTACTGTTTTTGATTCTTTCTATCCAATGGAGGTTGTTGCTACTGCGGATGAGGTTTTTTCATTAAAAAAACAGAATCTTGATAAGCCATTTATGGTGTTCTGTGAGGATAGAGCCTTCCCAGTAAAGACAAAGAGGGATCTCCCTTACTGCTGGGTGGAATCTGGCGAGAAGATCTCTCTTGAGCTAGATGCTAAAAAAAACGAATATTACTCTTTCCAAATTACAGTCCTTGCTAGTGGTTCAGATTTGAAAAATCTCAAGGTTGCTTTCAGCGATTTAGTTTCTAGAGAGGGGGCTATTATCCCTTCAGAAAATTTCACCTGTTTTAATACTGATGGAGTTGATTATAAGGGTGTTCCTTTTTCTAAGATTGTAAATGTAGCTTCAGGTCTTATTCAGCCACTCTGGATAGGTTTAGATATTCCGATAGATGCAAAGGAAGGTCGTTATACTACTGAGTGTCTTATTTCATCTTCGGAAGGCGAGCGGATTGTAACTTTGGTTGTTGATGTGGCTCCTGAGGTTTTAGCTGATAGAGGAGACTCTGAACCATGGAAGCATTCTCGCTTGAGATGGCTTAATTCCACTCTTGGTCACGAAAAGGTTGTGGTAAAGCCATATTTGCCTTTGGTTCTGAAAAAAAATGATGGGAATTTTGAAATTTCATATAATAATCGAAAAATTTTGGTTGGGGATAATGGTTTGCCTATTCAAGTTGAGGCAAATGGAACCTCTATACTGTCATCTCCTGTGACCTTTGCTGTTGAAATATCCCGAGACGAAGTTCAATCAGAAGCCCTAGAGATTGTGAGTGCTACAGAAGATCGTATTGATTGGAAGTTTAAGAGATCAACTGCAAATTATGATTTGGAATTAGATGCTTTTACTGAGTTTGACGGGTATGTTGAATGGAATTACACCATTTTATGGAAAAAAGATAGGTTAGTTAAAAATTTTTACTTGAATCTGCCTTTTAAGGACTCTGTTGCGCAAATGATGATGGGGATGAACTTAAGTGGACGTGCGATGCCTAAGTTTCATCTTACAAGGTGGAGAAAGCCACAAGATAGTTTCTGGATTGGCTCTGTAGATGCAGGAATTCATTGTGAGCTCAAGGGGGCTGACTATACAGGGCCTATGTTGAATCTTTATAGAACTGCGCCTCCTGCCTCGTGGGCGAACAAAGGGCTTGGTAGACTGGGAATAAAAGAGAGTTCTGATTCAAAAAATGCATTTGTTCGAACAGGTTCAAAAATTTGCAAGGCAGGTTCAGTTTCAAGTTTTTCTTTTTCCTTTATTATTACACCTGTAAAAAATCTTGACACAAATAGCCATTTCTCTTCTCGTTATTACCACAATGGTGGAGATGAGGTTATTCCTTCTCAAGAAAATATTGATAAGGGTGTTAATGTTGTAAATGTACACCATGCAAACAAGTACAATCCATATATAAATTATCCATTTATTGCTCAGGACGAGTTTAAGGATTTGATTAGAAAAAATCAGAGTTCTGGGATAAAAACAAAGATTTATTATACAGTACGGGAGTTGTCTTCAATTACAACTGAAATATGGGCATTGAGAAGTCTTGGTGATGAGATTTTTCCATACGGAAATGGTGGAGGATTTCCCTGGTTGCGTGAACATTTTGAAGATGATTACGCGTTGCAGTGGTATGCGCCAAATAAGGCCCCATCTGTTCCAGATGCAGCGATTTTAACAAGTGTAAATAGCAGGTGGTATAATTATTATATTGAAGGGCTTAGATGGATGCTTGAAAATTATGACATTGATGGTCTGTATTTGGATGATGTTGCTTTTGATAGAACTATGCTTAAAAGAATCAGGCGAGTAATGGATTTAACAAAGCCTGGATGTTTGATTGATTTGCATTCTAATACTGGGTTTTCGAAAGGTCCTGCGATTCAGTATACTGAGTTTTTTCCTTATATTAATAAATTGTGGTTTGGAGAGTCTTTTGAATATGATTCAATGTCGCCTGAAAATTGGATGGTAGAGTCTAGTGGGATTCCTTTTGGGCTGATGGGAGATATGCTACAAGGTGGCGGAAATCCATGGCTTGGTCTGGTATTTGGGATGACAAATCGCTTGCCGTGGGGGTCTGAAGGCACAGTCGGAGATCCTCGGGTCATGTGGGAGTTGTTTGACCTCATCGGGATGGAGAACTCTACGATGATCCCTTATTGGAGTGACTCTGCAGTTGTCTCGACTAATGATAAAGATATAAAAGCTACAGCGTATTTGAATAAAGATTCTGGTTATTTGATGATTGCAGTTGCGAACTGGAAGATTCTTCCAAAGACTGCAAAACTATCAATTGACTTTGAAAAATTGGGAATAACTCCTATCTCCGTGGAGGTTCCTTTTCTTCAAGGATTCCAAGATCAGATGCAAGTAGATCTTGATAATTTAAACCTAAAACTAGATTCTAAAAAAGGTAAGGTTATTTTGATTAAATTTTAAAGGGGCACTAGCCCCTTTTGTGTATTTTACTGAACCTCTTCGGCTAGAGATTCTTCAACAGCTTGAACCTCTTCGGGATTCTTTGCAGCAGTGTTTATCTTTGTTCAAAATCTATTTCTTTTTTGCTTTTTAGTTTCCCTTACTCTAAACTTATGTTAGAGGTTTGTATGCCCGAAAATAGCGATTTTTTAATATGGAAAGAGTCTTATTTAACAGGAATAAAAGCAATTGATGAGGATCATCTAGAGTTAGCTAGAATTATTAATAAGCTTTATGAGGCCTGTTCTTTTCGTACCGAGAAGGTTAGTGAAATATATATTTCAATTCTTAAAGATCTTGTAAACTATACAAATATTCATTTTTCTCGTGAGGAAAAGTTGATGGCAAACTTTAATTATCCAGGATTGGAAGCACACAAGAAAGAGCATGATGTATTCAAGGCTTTAGTTCTTAAAGAGTTAAAGGCAATAAAATACAATAAACGCGTGGAGCCGTTTAATCTTGCGAAGTTTCTGAAAGAGTGGGTTATGCATCACATCGCAATCGAAGACAATAATTATAAGATTCACTTTCAACAGATAGGTGCGGATGTTTTTAAGTAGCATATGTTCTAAAGCTTGAAGTTATTCTTTTTTTTCTATAAAATACAGAGACTTGAGGTGGTTGTTATGAAGATGAGTTCTCTGTGTTACCCTTGTTTTGCAAGTCAAATTTTAAATATTACTCAAAAGCTAGGTCTTAATGTCGAGGAGACTCGTGATACATTTGCTAAGTTGTTTGAGATTGTTACTTCGGAGCCAGTTGAGTCATCGTCGCCTGTGATTGCGATGAAGATTCGCGACTACGTTTATCAGAATCTTTCGCAGATTGACCTGTATCTTGACGAGAAGGCGCGCGGGAATTCAACGGTTGCAGAGTTTGCTGATATTCTTGGGGAAAAAATTGAATTGTCGGTGGATCCTTTGTTGCAGGCTGCGAAGATTGCTATCCTTGGCAATATAATTGATTACGGTATTCCGTCGGAGAATGATTCGTCGGATAGGCTTGCGCCGCTTCTTGAGAAAGAGGAAGAGCTGATTGCTAATACCCCTGCCGAATTCTTTGAGTATGAGAAGTTCAGGGAAGAGTTTTTTTCAGCAAAAAAGTTACTATACATTACAGATAATACTGGCGAGATTGTGTTGGATGGGCTTTTTATTAAGACAATGAAAAATCTCCGCCCTGAACTTGAGATTGTCTGTGCTACCCGTGATAAGGCAATCTTAAATGATGCCTTGCTCGAAGATGCTCAGTTTGTCGGGATTGATAGACACGCGCGATTGATTAGCTCAGGATGTTCTGCCCCTGGGACTGTCTTCGAGTTCTGTTCCGCTGAGTTTATGGCAGAGCTTGAGTCAGCAGATCTGGTAATTAGCAAGGGTCAGGGAAATTTCGAGACACTTACAAATGAGAAGTTAGATGTCTACTTTATGTTAATGGTAAAATGTAAGGTTGTCGCGCAATTCATTGGTTGTGACGAGGGGAATTTGCTGTTGAAGAAGTTCTGCTTACGATAATTTAATCATTCATCCTTGAAAACCCTTCCTGATCTCTTTATCTCTTTGATAATTCCAGCTCGTTCATATTCAAGTCTTTGGTAAAATGAGGTGGTTAGCATCTCAAAAGTCTCTCTCTCATATTTTTTTATATCTAAAAAGCATATTGAATTGTAGATTATCTCAAATTGAAGTACTGTGTTTGCCTTGCGCAGATTGATAATGTCGATTTCTCGACCTGTCGCTGTGGAAAGTTCGAAGATTAGGTCTAGTAGCTTCTCGTTGAAGTTGCTGTTGTTGTATGGTAAGAGTATGGCAATGTCAATATCGCTAGCTGGTGAGAATGTCATATCGTGGAAGCTTCCAAAGATTTAGGCTGCCTCGATTTCTGGGAAAAAATTACAAATTACAGGTGAGATTTGTTCTATTATTTGCTTGTACTCTAACTCTTTTTCCATAGAGATATTATACTCTTTTTTGTTGTAAAACTCTATCAATTTTTAGCTTTCTCGATTATATTTTAGTTATCGATTGGGAGTAGATTATGGGTTTTGAGTTTTTTCTTTCAACATTTATTAAGATGTTCTTCTTATTTACGCCGTTTTTCGCATTGTCGATGTTTCTTGCGATGACTGAGGATTATACCTCGAAGCAGAAGATTCTTCTTGTCTTTAAGATTGTTATCTCGGTTTCAATTACATGTGTTGTCTTGATGTTTGCAGGGAAGGGAATCTTTAAGGTCTTTGGTATCACAGTAGATGCCTTCAGGATTGGTGCCGGAGCCTTGCTGTTCTTGTCGGCGGTAGACCTTGTCCGAGGGACTCGAGTTGTTACTGAGAAGAGTGAAAATAATGATATTGCTGTTGTTCCGTTAACAATTCCGGTTATAGTTGGTCCTGCTACAATTGGTACTCTGATTGTTATGGGTTCTGAATTAGAGACACCTGGTTCTGTTATTCTTGCCTTAATCGCGCTAGGATGTGCAATTTTAGTGCTTGGAATCTTTCTTTTGCTTTCTCCATGGATAAAAAAGGGGCTTGGGAAGAAGGGTTTATCTGTGTTAAGCAAGTTAACCGGGTTGATATTGGCTGCTTTGTCTGCTCAGATGATATTTACTGGGGTTTTAGGCTTCCTGTCATGATAAAATCATTGACATATTATCGATTAAAAATTATTATAAAGTAAAAACTAATATAGAGGTGTTTAGATGAAAAAATTAGGTATTGTTTTGAGTGCTTTAATTTTGAGTATAGCTTTCTTCTCTTGTGCTGAGAAGGATTATGAAAAAGGTGTATGTTTGTATCATGATTTGATGGTTAGAGAAGAGGCAGGAAGTGCAAAAAAAGTGTATAACTTAGATTTTGCAGAAGAAGTTTCAATCGTTACTGGTGAAATTGTTAAAGTTGCTAACTCTGATGGTAGTGAAAGTCCTTATATCGAGATTATCTCAAGAAAAGGGAAAAAAGGATGGGCTAATGCTTATTATATAGTTAGAAATTCTATTCCTGCGGTAATTGTTGAAGAGGCTACTATTTTTAATTCTGATAGAATAGTTAGTGCTACTAATAGAAAATTGAGTCCAATAACAATTATTGCTGTTCAGAACATGGAAGAAGGTACAATTGACTCTGATTTTTATAGTGTTGTTTGGAGTTCTGGAGTTAAAGAATGGATAGGAGCAAATAACAAGGGATTTTTAAAGAAAAGTGGTATAAGCTTTGATCCCGCAGATATTAAGGCTGCTAGTCTTTATCATATTTCTACTGTTGCTGCAAATGATGAAGCAAAAAAGATTGTTCTTGAAGAGGCTGTAAAACAAAAGTCAAAATCTTTTGGTGAATTTGTTAAGGCAGAATTGGCAAAATATCTTCCAGCTGAAGAGGCAGTTATAATTGAGGAAGCTGTTGAAATCGAAGCTCTGGATGATGCGGTTGAGCCAGTTGATGAATCAGTGGAAGCGCCACTTGCTGACGAAGCTCCTGCAGCAGATGAGTCTGATGATTTTTCTGATATTGAAGTTATCGAAGTTAACTAATTACAAACTAGATAATTTTAGTCCGTTACCTGAGGGTAGCGGATTTTTTTTTGAAAAAAAAGAAAAAAGGGTTGAACAAAGGAGAGAAATATATTAAAGTATAGTTGTGAAATATTTCACAGGTGGAGATTATGAGTATACCAGAACCTACAATTAAGAGACTATGTAAGATTCTTTCTACGCTTGAGATTCTTGAGCAGGAGGGGAACTCCTTTACTTCGTCCTCTAAATTGGAGCAGATTTCTGGATTTCCGTCTCACACAATCCGTAAGGATTTTAGTTTTTTGAATAATCCTGGTAGAACTGGTTCTGGGTATGAGATCTCAGCGCTAAAGGGGGCAATCTCTCAGTCGCTAGGATTAGTTGGTGAGAATCGAGCCTGCGTTGTGGGGCTTGGTCGTCTTGGATCTTCGCTGTTGGAGTATCCAGGATTTAATAATGGGAACTTCAAGATTGTTGCTGGCTTTGATAGATCTGTCAACAAGATTGAGATGATGGATTCAACTGTTGAGCTTTTTCCTGCATATAAACTCGAGGAGATTATATTGCAGAAGAAGATCGATATTGGAATAATAGCGGTTCCGGCTGATGTTGCTGTTGCTGTTGCTCAGAAGATGATTGATGCTGGTGTCCGGGGGATATTGAATTTCGCACCTGTGCGAGTTGTCGCACCTGAGGGTGTAGTTGTTCAGAATGTGTATGCTGTAGACTACTTAAGGTTTATTGCATCAATGATAAATCAAAGATAAGGAGATTTTTATGAAGAGAGTTTTTAATTTTTCAGCAGGACCTTCAGTTTTACCTGAAGATGTGTTAAGAGAAGCACAGGCAGAGATGCTAGATTACAAAGGTTCAGGAATGAGTGTGCTAGAGATGAGTCATAGATCTTCTTGGTATGAAGCGATTATTGCAGAGACTGAAGCATTGTTGAGAGAGCAGATGAATATTCCTGAGAATTACAAGGTTTTATTCCTTCAAGGTGGGGCTTCTACTCAATTTTATATGATACCTATGAACTTGATGAAGAATAAGAAGATTGACTTTATCCACACTGGAGCATGGTCAAAGGCTGCAATCAAAGAGGCAAAGATGCTAGCTGACGTGAATGTTGCTGCTTCTTCTGAAGATAAAAATTACAACTATATTCCTGAGTTTCCAGAATTTAGAGCTGATGCAGATTATGTTCATATCGTGAACAATAATACAATCTATGGAACTAGATATACTGAGCTTCCAGATACAAAAGGAGTTCCTCTAGTTGGAGATATGTCTTCTAACATCTTGTCTGAGCCAGTTGATGTTACTAAATATGGTTTGATCTTTGCTGGAGCGCAGAAAAACTTAGGTCCTGCTGGAGTTACAATTGTAATTATTCGAGAGGATCTAGTTGGTCTTGCGCCTGAGAATACACCAAGCATGATAAATTATAAGACACATGTTGATTCTGGGTCAATGTTTAACACCCCAGCTTGCTATTCAATCTATCTTGTTGGAAAGGTTCTAAAGTGGGTGAAAAACTTTGGCGGAATCGATGCAATCTATGCAAATAATCTAAAGAAGGCAAACATGCTTTACGATTACTTGGATTCTTCAGATTTTTTCAGAGCTACAGTTGAGAAAAAAGATAGATCATTGATGAATGTCCCTTTTTTATCTCCGAATGCAGATCTTGACAAGAAGTTTGTCAAGGAGGCTGAGGCTGCTGGTTTGGTTAACCTTAAAGGTCATAGATCAGTAGGTGGAATGAGAGCAAGTATCTATAATGCTATGCCTGTTGAGGGTGTTGCAACTTTGGTTGATTTTATGAAAAAATTTGCTGAAGCGAATAAATAATTTTTGAGGAGCTGATATGTTTAAGATAAAGACTTTTGATAAGATTGATCCACAGGGTTTGAATAAGTTTTCTAGAGAAAATTACGAAGTAGCAAGCGAGATTGCGCATCCAGATGCAATCCTTTTGCGAAGTTATAAGTTGCATAACGAGGTCTTTCCTGCTAGCGTTAAGGCGATTGCTAGAGCTGGTGCTGGAGTAAATAATGTTCCAGTAGATGCTTGTTCGGAGCGGGGGATTGTTGTATTTAACACACCTGGCGCTAATGCTAACGCGGTGAAGGAGCTTACTCTTGCTGGTTTGTTTCTCGCAGCAAGAAAGGTCTATAGAGGAATCGAGTGGGCAAAGTCTATCAAGGATGAGGGTGAGAATATTCCACAACTTGTAGAGAAGAATAAGTCTAGGTTCAAAGGAACTGAGATCAAAGGCAAGACACTTGGAGTTATTGGTCTTGGTGCAATCGGTGTTATGGTAGCTAATGATGCTTCAGCCCTTGGAATGAAGGTTGTCGGCTACGATCCATTCATCTCAGTTAATGCAGCTTGGAACCTCTCTCGACGGGTAAAGAAGGCATCTAGCTTCGAGGCTTTGCTCAAAGATGTAGATTACTTGTCTGTCCATGTTCCTTTGACAGATCAGACAAAGGGTGTTCTTAATAAAGAGAAATTTGCCATGATGAAAAATGGAGTAAAGATTCTAAATTTTTCACGAGGTGGTCTTGTAAATAATGCAGATTTAAAAGAGGCCTTGGCTAGTGGTAAAGTTGATAGATATGTGACAGATTTTCCTGATGAAGAGGTGATCGGGCTTGAAAATGTTGTATCAATGCCTCATTTAGGAGCTTCTACAGATGAAGCTGAGACAAATTGTGCGATTATGGCAGCTGATCAGATTATCGATTTCCTTGAGAATGGAAATATTGTTAACTCAGTGAACTTTCCAGAGTGCACTATGCCTTTTCTTGCAGAAGCTAGAATTACAATCATGAATAAGAATATTCCTAACATGATTAGCCAGATTACAGCATTGCTTGCTTCTGAAGGGGTCAATATATCAGATATGATCAACAAGAACAAAGGTGATTACGCATATAATATTATTGATATTAATGGTGCAATTCCAGAAAATATCGAAGAACGACTTCGAGTGATTGATGGAGTCCTGATGGCTCGAGTAATTACAAAATAGATTTCTAGCCCTCGTTCAGAGGGCTTTTTTTGGAGGGAAAAGTGGATTTTGATTTTATATATATGCTAAAGATTCTGCCTGGCATCTTAATTGGGCTTACTGTGCATGAATTTTCGCATGCCTTTGCATCTTACCGACTTGGGGATTTCACAGCTAAAGAGGATGGTCGTTTGACCTTGAACCCCTTGAAGCATATAGATCCTTTGGGGTTTCTTTTTATCGTCATTGCGGGATTTGGTTGGGCAAAACCAGTAATGTTTCGGCCTGAGAATTTGAGAAAGCCTAAGAGGGATGAGATTATAATATCGCTTGCTGGTCCATTTTCGAATTTGATTTTGGCTGCCGTTTTCTTTTCACTTTCAAGATTGCTCTATCTTTTCCCATTTTTTTATTCTCAGGAAACAGGGTTGTTTATTGTGAATATGGTTCTTGCATGGGGCTATGTTAATCTTGGATTGTTTGTCTTTAATCTGATTCCAATCCCACCGCTAGATGGATCACATCTTTATACAACTTTTCTACGTGAAAAAAATGAGAAGTTATTCACATATGTCTATCGGTATGGTTCGTTAGCATTGTTGGCAATAATCTTGATTGAGCGTAGAACTGAGATTGATATTTTGCCGTTTGGAGTGGTTATCAAGGCAATCGGTGATGGTTTTATGAAGATTTTACAGTTTAATTAAGTTGAAAAAATGGCTGTCTAATAGTTGTTAGACAGCTTTTTTTATGCTATTATTGTAATATAGGTTACAGTAATGTGTGTTACAGTAACAGAGGTTGCAATGAAATTTTATAACAGAGAAAAAGAATTAGATACTCTCGATGAGATATATCAACAATGTTGTAATTCCTATGGGAAAATTACAGTGTTGACAGGACGAAGAAGGATTGGTAAGACGCTTTTAGCGCAGAAATATGCTTCAGATAAAGATTCACTCTATTTTTTTACAAGTAAAAAAGCAGAAGCACTTCTTTGTGAAGAGTTGCTGGTTGAATATGAGGCTTTTTCAGGGGAGAAATTTATTGGGCAAATAACCCGTTTTACAGATCTATTTGAAATTCTTGTAAGATATGGATGTAAGAAGCCATTTGTCTTGATAATAGATGAGTTCCAAGAGTTTAAAAACATTAATAAGAGTGTTTTCTCAGAAATTCAAAGGATTTGGGACAAATACAAGTTTGAAACCCACATTCATATTGTTTTTATTGGTTCTATTTATTCACTTATGATTGATATTTTTCAAAATGAGAAAGAGCCATTATATGGAAGAGCAGATAGAGTTCTATATATCAAGCCTTTTTCAGCAAAAACAATAAAAGAGATACTTATAGAGAATAATAGGTATACTCCAGAAAATCTCTTCTACAGTTATCTATTAACAGGAGGAGTCCCAAGGTATATCGAGCTATTTATTGAAAGTAACTGTTTTAGCAAAGATGAAATGCTGGATTTTATGTTAAAAAAAGATTCATATTTTCTCGAGGAAGGCAAAAATCTGCTTATTCAAGAATTTGGGAAAGACTATGGGGTCTATTTCTCTATTTTGGAGATGATAGCGGCAGGAAAGACATCAAGAAGTGAGATGGAGTCTGTTTTGGAGAGCTCAATCGGTGGATATTTGGAGAGACTTGAAACCGAGTATGATGTAATTCGTAAGGTAAGACCTGTTGGCGCTAATAATTTTTCGAGGATTCAGAAGTATGAGATTAAAGATAATTTTCTCAAATTCTGGTTCAGGTTTGTTTATAAAAACATGTCTCTAATTCAAAATGAGAGATTTGATTACGTGAAGAGGATTATCGCAAGGGATCTAGCTACATTTTCAGGACCAGTTCTTGAAAAACTTTTTGCAGAAATTATTGGCTACTCTTCTGAATATGGACTTATTGGAAACTATTGGGAAAAAGGCAACTTAAACGAAATTGACATTGTTGCAATCGATGATATTGACAAGAAGATTTACCTCGCAGAGGTTAAAATGAATAAGGAAAAAATTAAATTATCAAACTTGCAGAGTAAATCTCAGAGATTGTTAGAAAAATACAAAGATTACAGCCCAATCTATGAGGGGCTATCTATCGAAGATATTGATTCGAAGATTCTCTTGTATGATAAATAGTAGCCTCGTATCGGAGCATATATGTCGGTAGATGAAAAATATCATCTACCGATTGCTATATTTGCTATTTTTTGTAAAAAGTTTGTTCTATCGTAGCCACTGGCTTCTCGTCTTCGAGTAGAATGGCTCGAACCTGAGTAGTCTTGTAGATTGTGAATGGCTGATTGTATTCAGTGCTATTTGTCGTTGGTGCCGATCCATCAAGTGTGTAGTATACTTTGACATTAGAGCCCTTGATTGAGCAGAGTTCTATCTTCTTTGATATACCAAATAGTCCTCCCTGCTCTTTGAATTTTAGCTTGTAAAATCTTAGAACTGCACCACTTGTCGACTTTAACTCTAAGTCGATTGAACTTGTTTGCGTGACAGCTTCTGTTCTTGTTATAATTGAGTTGAAGCGCTTGTGATCTTCATATATGTCGACAAGCCAACTCCCTTCAGCTAGAAATTTGCAGTCGAGATTGATGACTTTTTCATTATCATGATTCATTATTCCAGTAAACCATTGGCCTTCGTAGAGTCTAGAAAATCCTGCGGTCTTTCCAATTTTGCTAAAATCGTGGACAATTGTCTCCTCTGATACTGTAGGTATTGTTCTTATCAGTTCAAGAGCCTTGCTTCTGAGATATACACCTGGTTTGTCTGCCCAAGTTAGAACAGGTGAGTGGTAGACTATAGCACTTGCAAGCTGAAAACATTTTGTCGTTCCTTTTAAAAAGGCAGGCTGCAACGTTGTTGGTGTAAAATCGCCATGCCCACCAGCAAGTCTTGTGAAAGGCAGAACTAGATAGTGGTCGATATTTAATCTTCCCCATTTTAGATGTTCTAGTCCTTTGATTCCTTCTCTTGTGACCTCATTCGGCCATGTTGTATCTTCGCCAGCTCCCTTGTTCGCTCCGTGAAAGTTGATAAGTATCTGATTTTCCGCAGCCAATCTTGAAAGTTGATTGTAGAATTCCAGCATCTTCTTGCTTTCTGATCCGAAATAGTCGATTTTGATCCCTTTTACACCACACTCTTTTATTTTATGAAAAAACTCGTTTCGTAGAGCCTCTGTCTCCAATCCTGGGCCTTGATCCATGGATTCATGAGGTCGCCATACCATGATCTCTACCCCGTACTGTTTAGCGTAGTCGCAGAGCTCTTTCAATTTTGTCCAAGATTTTCCATTTTTATCAGTCCATCCGTATAGAGGGTTCTCCCATCCTGCATCAACTAGGTAGTATTTACAGTTAAGGCGAGCAGCATTTCGGACAAAAGCCTTTTGTCTGAACCAGTAGGTACCAGCATCCCAGTATGCCCACCACTGCCACATTGTTCTTCCTGGTGCATTCTTTATCCATTCAGTCTCTAGCCCTTCAGGAAAAAGTTCCTTGTCTGGTTGTGGAGCACAGCTTTTGATGATTTTGTTATTTATAATACCATTTAGATCCTTGCTTATCTCGAAACTCTTCCATGTAGAGTTAAATCCGCTCTCGAAGAGTTGAGGCTCTATGTCTTTTGGAAAAAACATGGAAAAGCTATTGCCTGATTTTACTAGAGCTGTACCGCCTGTGGTCTTGTATATGTTAGACTCATTTATTAGTATGAAAAAGTTAGATTTAACTGTTATAGGCATTCCAGCTGCGTACCCATCTTCCATCGCATCAAAGCTAAGACCTTTCCAATCTGCCTCATACCCATCTTGGTGCTTTTGATGCCAAATCATGGGAGAATCAGGGAAAATTAGCCTAGTAGAATCGCCAGTAACACTGTATTTAGTCTCTTTGCTGTAGCGATTCTGAAATGCTATTCCAGAGTCAAAAATTCGGATTACCAATTCAGCCTCGATAATCCCTTGCGAGTAGAAGATAGAAATCTCATTGTAATTACTCTCTATTTCGTTGCTGTAGCCTCGAGTTGCAAACTTAAGATTCACCTCTTGAGGTTTAGAAATTTTTTGTATTTTAACCTCTCCGCCATTTGAGAATTGTAGCCAAGGCGTCTGGATTGACAGAACATGCTGATTTTCTTTTTTTACAATAATGTCCAGATCGTCTATTGCAATGCTAATCTCTTTGCTCGGAGAGTGATATTCTTGCGCAAAGAGTAACGAGTTTGATAGAAATAGTATTGCTATCATGAATTTAATTTTACTATACATTTTTCCTCCAAAATTAAACGTTTGATTAAATTTATCATGGAGGATGATTTTGTGGATTAAAATTGAATTATAATTTTTTACAGAAGTTGAATAATCAGATTTCGATTCCGCAAGCTGAATTGTTTCTGTGAGAAGGGTAGCCAAATTAGCAGTTTATTTTATCAGAAAAAAATGGTAATGTAGTTTCTCGCTTATAAAAAAAAGACTCCAGCAATCTGCCGGAGTCTTCCGCTTGTTTCGCTGAATTTAGCCTTTAAGCAATTCAGATCGAACTCTCATCAGCTCTTCATCAGTTCTGACTCCGACCCAAATTCCGAAAAGAGCCTTCTTGATAGCCATTCCCTTCATTGTTACAGCAGGAGTCTCGCTTCCGTTCTTGAAGACTTGTGTTCCTGTTTCTGGATGATACTTAATGTCGAAGTAGTCATCTTTCTTTAATTTTCCACTAAAAACTGAGATGAATTGGTCAATTTCAGCCTGTATTGGAGCAGTGTTCCCACCTGTTGACTCTTCAAAGGCCTCTTTTGTCGAAGCCATGAACTCCTCTGATTTGATAGCATTTGTTGTGATTAAAAGCCTCAATGCCATTGGTTCGTCTGCGTTGAGAATCTTCTCATAGTCGCTTGTCTTCTCTGTTAAGTACAATGCAACAATGTATACCTTTACCTTGAATACTGTCTTTAATCTGATTCCGGCACCGTTTAGAAAAGTCTCAGTTGTCTGAACATCCATTGTGTCAGGAATACTCTTTCCGCCAATTTCTAGTGCGAAGATTCCTGTGCTGATGAAGCATGCCATGATGCTTGTTAAAATTATTCTTTTTACCATGTAAAACTCCTATTTCTATCTTGTAATATGTTCTTTTAATTTTGTTAATCTGTCAACATGAAATATACAAAAATAACACAATATGTGTAATTTTTATTTTACAACTCTGTTTTTTCCTGCTTTTTTCGCCTCATATAACTTGGTATCTGCATTGTGTAGCATCTCTTCGAAGCTTTTTTTCTTCTCTGTTGTGCAACCAATCGACACTGTGTATTTTATCTCATGGGTGTTGAAATAGACAGTTTGCTGTTCTGTTTTTTTTCTTAAAATTTCTGCCATCTCTAGTATCTGGTTGCTTGTGCTATTATTGGTAAAAACTGCAAACTCCTCACCTCCAATTCTTGCAATGTAGGAGTGTTTGCATCCCATGTCAGATAAGAGCTTGCTAAAGTCTTGGATCACCAGATCTCCAGCAAGATGTCCAAACTGATCGTTTATCTTTTTAAAATCATCTAAATCTAGCATGCAGAGAGCGTAATTTTTTTCATGCTTATGTTCCTCGGAGAAGAAGGGGGTAACTTTTTCAAAGAAGTAGCGCCTATTGTAAAGCTTTGTCAGGTAATCTCTTTCCGCCATATCTTTTGATTTTTTTACATAGTCGAGCAACTCTAAGTGAAGTAGAACTTTGTGTGTTAACTCTTCTTCTACATATGGTTTTTTCAGTATATCATTTGCTCCGAACTTCAGGTATTCAGCATTTGAAAAGGTCTTAGTCTGCCCGCTAACGACAAGGATTGCAATATCTTCGCGTGTATGCTTTTTGCGCAACTCTTTGACAAACTCTAGCCCATTCATCTCAGGCATCTCGTGGTCTGTTATCACTAGCTGTATGTTGGGGGTTTTTTCAATTGTCCATAAAGCCTTTTTCCCATTTTCTGCTTGAAAAATTTTGTACTTAAATTTACTTAGGGTTAGTGCAATATTCATTCGCGATGTCCTTGAGTCATCTACAACAAGCACTGAGATTTGCTTCTCAGAGACTAGTCTTCTGATCAAATTTGCAACATACCGGAGGTTTTCAAGTCTTTCCTTGTAGACATAGTCTATAATTGGGTATTTCATTATCTGCTGTCTGAACTCTTCATTTATTTCTGATGTAAAAACTATTACGCTAAGTCCAAAATTTATCAAACCTTCAACAACTTCTTCCACATTTGCAGGGATGTTGTCGATGTCAAATAAGACTGCTTTTATTTTGTTGCTATTGTTTTGTATTAACTCTTCTGCGCTCTCGATGTTCTTTGTTATCGCAATATCAAGAGGGTCATGGGCAAGCTCTTTTGAGAAAAAATTGGAGATTTGCGTGTCTTTTTCTATTATTAATATCATTCTAAATAAAGAATTAGATATTTTTTTTGGAAAATCAAATTTTGGATATAAAATTATTAGATTTGCTTTTTCTTCGAGGATAATTGATAAAAGAATCTTTTTTTATTAAAAAAAATATGCTATTCTAGGGTTATCGTTTTAAAAATAGGAGAATTTATGTATAGAAAATTTGGTTTTTTAATTTTTTCAGCTTTAATAATCTCTACTTTTTCGTGTAAGGAAAAGAGTCCTGAAGATTTTATTGCTGCTCAGAAATCAGGGCTCTTTGCTCATGTGGTTACCTCTGAGGGTGATTTTGTTGTAAAGCTTGATAATCCTGAAGTGAGTCCAGTTACTGCGTATTTTTTGTATAAAACTGTAGGTGTGGCTGAAGCTTCAGAAGCTGTTGCTGGAGAAGAGGAGGAAGTTCTCGCAGATGATGTGGCTAGTTCTTCTTTTGAGAATGTATCAATCGAGAGGTTTGTTGCGAAATCTTCTATTCAGTATGGTCGACCTTTCTTTAGTGAGGGAGCTGTTCCTGTATCCTTAGATTCATCACGAGAAAACTCTTTTTCGTTAGGCTTCAGGTTGAGGGATGACAGATTGACAGATGCTCTGATCGTTACTCTTGATGATCCTAGTAATGTCGGTAAGAGCTTCGCTCCTGTGGGTAGTGTTGCTTGTGGTAAGAAGACTCTTGCTTCTTTTACAAGAGATAATAAACTATTATCAATAGATATTGTTGATGTGTCAGGAATCCTTCCTTCTACGGGAGTTACTCTTGATTATATAGATTTAGCAAAAGAGAATAAAAAGAAAAAAATAAAGGAAAATAAAATGGAAGGAATGAGTGAAAAAGCTAGTAAATTAGCAAAAAAGATTGGTGAAGATGGTCTTTACGCAGTAATTAGTACTGATAAGGGTGATATCACTGCAAGGCTTTTTATGGAAAAGGCGCCGTTGACAGTTGCAAACTTTGTTGGTTTAGCTGAGGGAACTATTACTAATAGTGCTAAAGAGCCGTTTACTCCATATTATGATGGATTAAAATTCCATCGTGTAATTGATAATTTTATGATTCAAGGTGGATGCCCATATGGGAAAGGTACTGGCGGACCTGGATATAGTTTTCCAGATGAGTTTGATCCTGAACTTCGTCATAGCAAGGCAGGTATCTTGTCGATGGCAAATAGCGGTCCTGGAACAAATGGAAGTCAGTTTTTTATAACTCATACAGCAACTCCTCATTTGAATGATAAGCACTCTGTATTTGGAGAGGTTATTGAAGGAATGGAGGTTGTTAACTCTATCAGACAGGACGATGTTATGAATTCAGTTATAATTGTTCGAATTGGTGACGAGGCTTTAAAGTTTATGACAGAGGAAGAGTTCTTTGAAGATCTGCTTGAAGAGGCTAAGCAGAAGGAAAAGGAGAAATCTCAATCTTTATTATCATCTCAGTTTGCTGAGGTCGAGAAGAGATTTCCTGATTTAAAGAAGACAGAGTCTGGACTTATGTATAAGGTCTTAAAGAAAGGCGATGGCAAGGGTTCTCCAAAGTATGGTGCTAGTGTGACTTGTCACTACAAGGGTGAGTTAACAAATGGATCTGTGTTTGACTCTTCTTATGGTCGAGGAAAGCCTGCAGTCTTTCAGATTGGTGGAGTTATAGAGGGTTGGAACGAGGCCTTACAGACTATGTCTAGAGGAGAGAAGAGATTGTTGGTTATTCCTCCAGATCTTGGATATGGTGCTGCTGGTGCAGGTGGTGTTATTCCTCCTAATGCTGTGTTGATTTTTGAAGTTGAGTTGCTTGATTTCTAAATAAAAAAAATATGGATTTTTTTTTATAAATATTGACAAAAAAATCCATATAAGGTATATTCATTAACGGAGAGATGTCCGAGTGGTCGAAGGAGGCGGTCTTGAAAACCGTTGTGTCGAGAGGCACCAAGGGTTCGAATCCCTTTCTCTCCGTTTTTTTATGTCGGAAAGGTGCGAGAGTGGCCGAATCGGGCTCCCTGCTAAGGAGTTGTACCTCTAAAGGGTACCGAGGGTTCGAATCCCTCCCTTTCCGTTTTTTTTATCTTTTTTTCGTACCCATAGCTCAGCTGGATAGAGCGTTAGATTGCGGATCTAGAGGCCGGAGGTTCGAATCCTCTTGGGTACACAATTTGAAGAGAGATGCATTTTTTTCGTATGCTTGAATATTATATTAAATTCTGATACTATTTTTTTAGTGGAGAGATGTCCGAGAGGCCTAAGGAGCACGCTTGGAAAGCGTGTGTATCGCAAGGTACCGAGGGTTCGAATCCCTCTTTCTCCGATATTTCCTTTAGCGTTGAAGGTCAGGTCCTGTGCTAAATACATTCGCCCAACCCCGTCAGGACCGGAAGGTAGCAGCGGTAAGTGATATGTGTTTGAGCCGCAGATCACCTGACTGGAGCTAAAGGTTTTTTTTTAAGGTGGTAATATGTTTTACGAAGTAACTGCAAATAGAAAACGTCCTCAAAACTTTGATACTCTAATCGGTCAAGAATTTGCTGTTTCAACCTTAAAAAATGCTATTTCAACTGGTAAAATCGCACATGCTTATCTATTTGCTGGTCCTCGTGGTGTAGGAAAGACCTCTGCTGCTAGAATCATGGCTAAGGCCCTAAATTGTATGGAAGGACCGACACCTGAACCTTGTGGGGTTTGTAGTAACTGTGTGGCTATTCAGAAGGCCTCGTCGATGGATGTAATAGAGATTGATGGAGCTTCTAACACTTCAGTTAATGATATCCGACAGATTAAAGATGAGGTCTTATTCGCACCTTCATCGAGTACATATAAAATTTACATAATTGACGAAGTTCACATGCTCTCAAATAGTGCTTTTAACGCCTTGTTGAAGACTGTTGAGGAGCCACCACCATATGTTGTCTTTATCTTTGCGACAACAGAGATTCACAAGGTTCCAGCTACAATTCGAAGTAGATGTCAGCAGTTTAATTTTAGATTGATTACAACTGAGAGGATTGCTTCTCAGTTAAAATCAGTATGTGATGAGAATGGGATTAAAGCTGATGATGAGGCTCTTTTTTGGGTTGCAAAAGAGGGCAATGGCTCAATGCGAGATGCTTACACCTTGTTTGATCAAGTTCTCTCCTTTTCTGGGGATTATATAAATTATCAGAAGATAAGCCAGGAGCTTGGAATTGTCGGGCTTGATACGATAAATAATTTTGCAGAGAAGATTTTAGCTGGAGATAGGAAGGCTGCATTCGAAGAGGCTGGTAATATCCTTCTAGCTGGAATTGCTATTGAGCAGTTTATCATAGATCTTGCTGAGTATTTTAGAAATATTCTGTTTATTAAATCAGGAATCACAGCAAGAAATGTGCTAGGGTATAGTGCTGATCGGTTTAGTCAGCGTGTTGTTGATGAACTTGCTGAGTATCAGCTAGAAGAGGCAGTTTCTATTATTCTCACTGCATATAAATCTATTAAATTTTCATTAAATCAGAGATATGAATTTGAACTACTTATCTCGAAGCTTTGCTCAATTCGGGATAAATTGACTAATCAGATGCTTGTCGCTCAGATCAAAGAGTTGAGGGAGACAATCTTTAGCGGTGGACCAGTTGAGACCCATCAACCAACGCAGGATAGAGTTCCTGAACAACCGCCAAGGGTTTCGCAATCTACTAGAGAGCCAGAACCTGAGAAAACTTTTTCACTAAAAGCTGCCTTTGAACAGGAGCTTAAAAAAAAAACACTAAAGAGTGATATATTTGCCCAAAGTCAGGCTGAACCAACGCCGAAAGAGGTTGTAAGCGATCCTCCGCCGCAGCAGGTGGATTATTCGTCATCGAGCGAGAGTGAGTTGGAGGCTGAGAATAGGGTTGATTATGTGAATTTTGAAAAAAAGTCCTATTCTTCGGATGAGATTCTTGGCCGACTCGTAGAGGAATTTAAGCTTAAGCAGACAGTTCTCTCCGCGGCGTTAGATCAAGTTGTGTCAAGTAGAATGGAAGATAATGAGTTAAAGCTGCTTTTTAACTCTGCTTATTCGGCGGAGAAGGTTGAGAATGATTTTTTTCTGATTAGGGAAAAGATTAAAGAGCTTTTCGGGATAGCCTGCTCTGTCTCTGTTGCTATAAATCAGACAAATTCAGCGAAATTAAAATCCGAAGATGGCGATCCGTTTGACAGTAGTATTAAGATGATAAAAGAATTATTTAGAGGGGAGGTCTTAGAATAGTATGAATCCATTTGATTTGTTAAAGAATATGCAAAATATTCAGGAAGAGGTTTCAAAGATGCAGGCTAAGCTAGCAGGTGTTACAGCTGAGGGTGTATCTGGCGGTGGAATGGTTAAGGTTGTACTTAATGGACACTTTGAGATTGTTGAACTGGTAATTGAAAAAGATATAATAGATAAAGATGCAAGTGTTATTCTTCAAGATTTGATCAAGGCAGCCTTTAATGTTGCAATGGCAAATATCAAAGAGAAGATTCAGCAGGAGTCAATGGGGTCTTTTAACCCATCAGATCTCTCTAGTATGTTTGGGGCTGGTCAGTAATAATGAATATTATCGATAATTTGACTGCTAATTTTTCAAAATTTCCTGGAATTGGGAAAAAAAGTGCTTCTCGAATGGTCTATTATCTGTTAAACACCCCAGAAAGTTTCAATCTTCAATTGGCTCAGCAGATTGCTGATCTAAAGCGACTTATCAAGCGTTGTGACAAGTGTTTTGCCTTTACTGAAGAGAGCCCTTGCCCAATCTGTTCTGATTCTTCGCGAGACAGCTCATTAATCTGCGTTGTTGAGCAGCCCTCTGATGTGAAGATTATCGAGTCAACCGGCTCCTTCAAAGGTCTCTACCACGTCTTAAATGGAACAATCTCACCGCTAGAGGGTCGTTCTCCAGATAGCCTAACAATTCGACAGCTTATTGCACGAATCTCAGCAGATCGTCCAGACGAGATTATCCTAGCGCTCAACCCCACCGTCGAGGGTGATACCACGGCGCTGTATCTGACTCAACTGATTAAACCTCTCGGGATAAAAGTTAGCAAGTTAGCCTCTGGTCTCCCTGTCGGCGGGGATATCGAGTATGCTGACTCACTGACAATCTCCAAATCGTTGAATGGGAGAATAGATTGTTAATCAATCGGAGATCCGGTAAGTAGTCCGAGGCCTAAGCCACTTTCATACCAGATGTACCACTGGTTATTTTTGTTCATTGCGGATGGGTTGAATGGTCCGTCAGGCTGAAGTCCGATGTTGTATTTATTTGCAATAGGATTGTTTGCATCGCGGGTGAAATTCTTGCCGTCGGTGGATCTGGCAACGCCAATTTGAGGATTTCTGACCTTGCTTAAGGAGTTGATGGCACTCTGTGAGATGTAGAACATGAACCAGGTGTTGTCTTTCTTCCAGACAGAACAGACTCCAGCGCCTGAACCATCCCAGAGATTCAAGTCGTGAAAATCTTCAAATCGCTCACCCAGTACCGGGTTGTTTTCATATTTTGTCCAGGTAACTCCGTCGGCAGACCATGCATGCCCAGTTCTAACCAGCCATCTTGAGTCTGTCCCTGTGTACCACATCTTGAACAGCCCGTCGTTAGTATCATATCTTACAGTCGGGGATTCTACCCAGTTGCTGTCCCAATCGGTTTCGCCTCCGGGCTGAAGCACAGGATTTCCTGCATGTCTTGACCATGTTATTCCATCAGTTGATGTAGCAAGACCAATTCTGCCGCCGGTGCTCAAATTGTCAGAGTCTCCGAAGTAGTAAAGGTACCATGTCTCTCCAACTTTCAATATGCAGGGAGTATCAAGAAACCAGCTGTCCCATAGATTCTCATCTGGCGAAAGGATTGTTCCTTTCTTTGTCCATGTAATGCCGTCGGGAGATGTCGCAAGGCCTATATGTCCTTTATTTCTTCTATTATCAATATCTGATTCTTCGCTTTTTCCGCCCTGTGCATATACCATTATAAACTGATTATCTTCATAGATTACATCCGGTGAACCAATTGCTGAAATTTCATATTCACTTAATGATTTTTCTAATATCTTAGAATAATTTACCCATTTTATTTTTTCTGATTTAAAGTAAGCACAGGATATAAAAGTTGTTGCGAAAATCGCTAAGACAATCTTTGTTCTCATTTGTTTCTTGCACACCCTTCGCAGACTTTTGCGCAATCTTCGTAGAATAGTTCGGTTTCTTCTGGGGTTAGGATCTTCTCGACTGAGGGTTTTGATTTTGTTTCGATAAGCCTGAGCAGTAGAACTGAGATTGCACCACCGAGGAAGAACCCAGCGACAGCAAGAATCGACTGTATCGTGGGGTTAAATCCCGCGACAGTTCCAGCTAGTGCTCCTGCGCCCATAATTAGAATTGGAAATACAAATATTAATAATATTGACAGAATAGTCAGTCGAGAAGAACTCTTTATTTCCACAAGATCCCCAGCCTCGACTGAGAGTGATTTAGAATTTTTTACAAAGAAGGAGCTCTCCTTTGCCTTGAAGAATCCGTGCTGACAGCCCTCTTTTTTTATAGTCGTTACTTCGACTAGGTTTCTCTTATTTGTTGATTTTACGCTTACAATTGTTTCCATAATTAAAATTTATTTGCAGATTTCCTTTCTTCTTCACTTGGCGATTCTACAGGGATTCGCAGTGTCTCGATATTGATACAACGTCCAGAGTTGTCTATCTCAAATAGAGCGCCTTGGGTCTCAAGCTTCTCAAAACAGTCCTTAGATCTTTTGGGTATTTGTATCATAAACTTGTCTATCTCAATTTCTGGCATCAGCCCTCCAATCCCATGGAGACTTCCGCACCTGCCAGTGTCGCTGATAACCCCTGTCCCTTGTGGCATAATCTTTGCATCTGCGGTGATCGCCTTTGAGTGAGTTCCGTAGACAATTGAGGCCTTGCCGTCAAGCAGGTGGAACATTGTGTTCTTCTCAGCAGTTGTCGATGCGTGAAAATCTACAACAAAAAAATCAGTATCACCCTTTAGTTTTGATATCAGTTGCGGCGTGTATGAAAACGGATTGCTCAGATGTATTCTTTCAAACCCAGACATCCCTAACATGCTGATAAATGTGATTTTTTTGTCCTTTATCTCGATTGTTTTCCATCCAAGGCCTGGTGTTCCTGGCGGATAATTTGCAGGTCGTAATATAAATTTAGCAGTCTTGATAAAAGAGGTCAGGTCTTTTTTGAAAAAGCCTTTTTCTCCAATAGTAATAAGATCTATTCCAAGTTTCTTCAAATATAGAGAATGGCGCTGCCCTAGACCAAATCCGCTAGTCGTTCCCTCTCCATTTGCAACAATGAAATCAATCCCTTTCTCTTTCTTCAAATTTGAAATTGTCTTCTTAATTGCATAGACACCACTACTTCCAACAATTTCACCTAGAACTAAAATTTTTATACTCACCCAATTCTCCACTTAACTAAGTCCTACGACTTTGAGGTTTGATATAAAAAGATTACTAAATTTAAGCCTTTAAATAAAGTGCTTTCTTGCTTAAAATCACTCTTTGTTTTAATCTAAGGGATGAAAATGAAGTTTTTTAGAATTTTTGATCTTTTTATATATCTCTCTGTTCTTTTTTCCCTTATCTTTGGATTTACCTATTTTTTTTCAATGAAATCTAGAGAGAAGTCCTTGAAGATTATCTCTCAGAAAGGTGAGTTTGTGTATTCGCTTGATGAAAAAAAGACTTTGGATTTTCAGGTAGATGAAGGAGTGATTGTTGTAGAGATTGAAGATGGAAAGGCTCGCATTCTCAGCTCACCTTGCCGAGACAAAATATGCGTCCACAGATCGTGGATCTCTGAACTTGGCGAGTGGGCTGCTTGTATGCCAAACTCCTTCATGATTCTTATTGTCTCTTCAAATACGGACGGAGGTGTCGATGCAGTCTCATTCTAAAAAAGAGTTGGTATATCTCTTAGCAGGTTCTGCTCTTTTTCTCTCTGTCGTAGAGATATTAATCCCCAAGCCTGTTCCGTTTATGAGGCTTGGTCTTGCTAACATCTCAATAATTCTTGGAATATATCTCTTGGGATTCAGTTACACATTTTTATTAGTTCTATTTAAGACACTTGTTCAAGGAGTTCTCTCAGGAACAATTCTCTCATTTGCTTTTGGGCTCTCAATCTCAGGCTCCCTCGCTTCGTTCTTCGTCATGTATCTGCTGTATAGGTTTTTCAAAGAGAGACTCTCCCTAGTTGCAATCAGCTGTGCAGGCGCGTTTTTCAGCAATCTAGCACAGCTCACATTGTCGTATCTCTTCATCTTTGGAAAAGCCTCGTTTGTCTTTGCGCCTCTACTCTTCTTGTCAGGATTTGTCGCATCAATTGTTATCGGAGTATTCTCTGTCAAGGTTATAAATTATCTTGAGTCTTAGCTTATTCAAGAGCTTTTAGTTGTTCAAATTTCTCCTATTTTGTTGTATCATATAAATAAAATTAGTCAATTATTTTAGGATGGTGCGTGAAGGATTATTTTTCAAGCCTTAGAGGAGGCCTTTCATTTTATACAATCTCTTTGTTTGCTTTATTTTCAGCAATATGCTTTCTTTTTATTGATGCTCTCTGGCTTCGAGCAGTTGTCTTCTCTATTTTTTTGTTGTTAGATCTCTTTTCAGGGGTAAAAATTAGGATTCTTCAGAAAATTATTGCTTTTATCTTCGTAGTAGGCGCTTTCCTGCTCTTCCCATCTGGCAAGATTCTCTTTGAGTATGGGGTAATTTCTATTACAGAAGATGCATTAATCTTGGGCATAGATAATTATCTGCGATTTTTTGGCTTGATTCTGATCTCTCAGTTCTATTTTCACGGCAGATCTTCGTTTGGCAATCTGAGAAGCAGAGGGATCTCTTCGGTTTTCATCTATTATCAGCGCTTTGCTGATGCATTATCTGGGAAAAAATTTTATTCGCTCGACAATTTAGCCTATCAGTTTGCCTCTGTATTCAAACTAGTTGCTAGTGATTGCGAAATAGCCCCATCACAGTTAGAGCCACCACCAGCAAAAGAGAAGTCTTCGCGGCGGTTTTTTTCATTTTTCTTCTATATAGTTATAGCTGTTATTATGGTTGGGCTCCTGGTTCTCAGTAATATTTCACGCTAAATCTAGAATCGCTAAGGGTTACGCGCGAGCTAAGCCCTTGCGGGAGGTATATCTTGTTCTGCTTGGTTACAAAGATTGCATCAAGCCCCTGACTGCGGGCAATCTTCATGCCCTCGGTTAGCCCGGAGCATAGTAGGGCGGTCGAAAAAGCGTCAGCCGAAGCGGAGGATGTCCCGACAACAGTGACGGAGAGCAGATTGTTCTTGACTGGGTAGCCAGTCGCAGGATCTAGGACATGGTGGTAGATTTCGCCATCTTTTTCAAAAAACCTCTCGTAGATGCCAGATGTAACGACACTCTCTGTCATTGTCTCGACAACGCAGATATACTTGCCCTCGTTTAGCAACGGCGACTTGACCCCGATCTTCCAAGGCCTTGACCCCTCACTGTTGATAGTGTAGACATTCCCGCCAAGGTTGATAATTGCACGTTCAATTCCATTTTTTTCAAGAAAAAAAACCATCTTATCTGCGATAAAACCCTTAGCAACGCCGCCAAGATCTATCTGCCCATCGCTGATGCCCACGCGGGCGCCATCAATCACAACCTGCCGATTCCCAGTTGTCGCTAAGGTTCTAGCAATCTCGCTAGCCTCAGGAATTTGTGGTGTATCGTCTTTGACCTGCCACAAATCACGCAGCTTGCCCATTGTGATATCAAACTTACCGTTACTCTTCTGCCCAACCTCGAGGCTAAGCTCTATCAAGTCGATAATTTCTTGATCAAATTCCGCACTTCGCTGAGTGTTGAGCTTGTAGATCTGACTTTCACTGTCGAAGGGGTCTAAGATTGCCTGATAGTCAGAAACAATCTCAAGGGTCTCTTGTGCTATTTGAGGATTATTTGTCCCAAAGATTGTCACCGAGCAGAAAGTATCAAGCAGAAATGAAGATCTCGTAACCCTCTTCTCCTCGGAACAGCTAGAAAATAGCAGAATAACCGCTATTGCGATAAAATAAATTTTTTTCATAAGAAAAAATAACAAAAAATGGGAAAAAAATATAGTGGCTGGGGGGTGTGGATTTGTAATCGTGGTTGCTGCTATGTGGAATCTGTTTAAATTTAAGCAATTGGCAAATCAGAATTTTCATGGTATCTTGAGAAAGATTGAATGATTAGACTTTTTCCTGAGATGTTTTGTCGGCGAAATTTTTAAATTTGGTGAAAGTATAAATCCAAAAACTCGCTATGGTCGAAAATTTTACAATGGAAATAATGCTTACATGGATATTATTTCTGAAGGGTCTAAAATAGATATTCATAATTGGAAGTATTTGCAGATTTTAGACTACTATGCTAAAAATGGTGTTTTACCACCCTTGAACAAGAGTTTTTGGTAGAGAAAGGAGTGTTTTATGAATTTTTTTCTAGGTGGAGAGGTTGATAGTCGATATGATGATTTTGGAAAAAAATTTTGTTTTTTAAGAACTGAAATTTCTCGTGAA
>JAFGXN010000036.1 GCA_016936615.1 Spirochaetales bacterium
AATCCCAGCAATAACTATAATCCTAATACTTGCGAGTAAGGAACAAATACTTAATTTTCATATGTCGCAAACCTTTTCAAATGAAAAAATTATATATCCAGCAATCTTTGCAGCCTATTTAGCAACATATATAACACTTTTTTTCATAGCAATATTGAAAATAATATTAAAAAATAAAAGCAAGATCTCAAGAAAATTCGCTGCAACAATATCTGTGATAATAATTTTAACAATATTGCGAGACATCTTCGACTTTTTAAGCCTCTACCAGATAGCAGGAGTCTTCTTAACAATATCGATTATAGTAATTTTTACAAAAATAATAACAAACCCAAACATAATAGAACTACTCGGAACAGAATTAACTAAAAACCACTATAGAAAATCACGCCTGACAAATATCAACATCCCTGAAACAGTGGAGAAAATCGAAAAGATGATGAAAGAGAAAAAGTTATACCTGGATCCCAACTTAAAATTACCAGCTCTTGCAAAAAAAGTAGGAATAACAACCGAACAGTTATCAGAAATTATCAATCTTCACTACAAAAATAATTTTAATCAGTTTATAAATAAATTCAGGATTAATTATGCAGAAGAGCTAAAATCAAAATTCCCTGAGAAAAAAATGTTGGACATCGCCTACGAGAGTGGATTCAACTCCAGCTCATCATTTTACACCGCCTACAAACAACAGAAAGAAAAAAATCCTCGACAAAAAAACTAAAACAACATAAAATAATTCATGGAAAATGGGATTTTAATCTACTTCGATTTACGAAAATATGCTTATATAGAAAAAAATAAAACAGAACAGGAAATAATTTCTTTGCTTTCTGAAGTACATACTCAAATAAAAAATATAATGAAAGAAATCGATGCGGAACTTTACAAAATACAGACAGACACAGCAATTTATCTTATAAAGAAAGAAACCTCAGCGAATCTGCCTCAGCTCTTAAAAGACCTCAAAAAACAAATAGACTCATTCCTCGAAAAGAAAAACCTACCATCACGATTACACATATGCGTGGTCAAAGACATTTTTTTCGCTGGAAAAATAAAAACAGCAAGCAGCGAACATTTCAACATCTTCGGTCCAATAATGAACAAGCTACAGAAATTCATGTACATAATTGAAACGAGTAATGATGAAAAAATAAACGAAGGTATAATATTCTGCAATAACGCATTCAATAAATCGACACAAACAGAGTATTTCAAAGAAATTGAAATCAAAAATGAAAGAATATACCTAATAAAAATGTAACCAGAAAAGAGATTTAAATAAACCCCTCCAAATCAGATAAACACAACCTCATCTGCCATATCTATCACAGTTTGCCTGTGCGAGACAATCAAAGCACTCTTGCCAGCAAGCCCCTCTTTCAGGTTGTTCATCACAAGCTGCTCAGTCTCTGAATCAAGGTTGCTGACTGGCTCATCTAGCAGAACAACCTCATTGTCCTGCAGGAAGATGCGCGCTAGTCCGATACGCTGACGCTCGCCGCTTGAGAAATTGCCCCCAAGCTCGCTGACGCGGCTCTGATACTGCTGCGGCAGGCTCATTATGAAATCATGAATCCCAGCCTTTTTTGCAGCAGCTTGAACCTCAGAATCACTTGCCGACTCATCTGCGATGCGGATATTTTCTATTATCGTAGTATTAAAAAGCTTAGTCTCCTGGGTAAAGTATGAAATGTTACTTCGAAGCATATCAAGCCTCATTGTGCGCAGATCTTCCCCATCAATCACGACCTTACCTGCCTCAGGATCATAGAACCGCATCATCAAATAGAGAATAGTACTTTTTCCACGTCCACTATTAGCTGAAATCGCAGTAAGCACACCTTTTGTAAAGGAAAAATTAAATTTTTCCAATATTTGAAGCTGGCTCCTTGGATAGCTAAAATCAACCCCGCACAACTCTGGCGTCTGCCCGACAGCGCCAACATCAACTGCCCCGGCACAATCCCCGACAACAGGAACTTCATCCAGAAGCTCGAAGATCCGCCCCGCTGCAGCACGCGTGTTAAGCAGCGAATTCGCCAGAAACATCAAGCTGAACAGCGGCCCAAACGACGACGCAACCACCACCGCCGAAATAACAATCTCCCGCACTCCAACGCCTCCGCGGCTATACAGTGCTGCCGACACAACCACATTTCCCAGCACGGCAAGCAGCACAATAACCTCGCTCAAGCCAGCAACTACCCCCTCGTGCTGCTTGATCTTTGCAAAAAGCTGATTGTTCTTCTGAGTCTCCTCACCTAACCCAGCAAATCTCGCCTCAGCCTGATTCAGAAGAATCAAATCCTTGACCCCGCGCAAGGTCTCAAGCAAATTCGAGTTAATCGCAGAGAGATTCTCCCGATACTCATAACCAGCCTTTCCAGCCGCTTTGTACGAGAGAATAGGAACAACAACACCCATAATCAAGTAGAAAGGCAAAAGCCCAACCGCATACCAGAGATTCAAGCCCCCGACCACAACCAAGCAGACAACCGAGACAATAAATCCAATAATAATCGGTGCGACAGTATGAGCAAAGAAGATCTCAACATACTCAACATCAGAGATTGCAGACGAACAGACATCCCCACTCCGCTTATCAATCAATTTTGCAGGAGCAAGCCGACTCAAGGCCTTAAAAATCTTAGTTCTAATATCAAAAAGCAGGCGAAAAGCAATATCATGACCAAAATAGTGTTCTCCCAGCCTGCAAAAGCCACGCACTAATCCGCAGCACAAAGCCAAGCCAGCAAACAAATATGGAAACTCGCCCCCACTGCCAGCAAACCCAACAATCTGCACAACTGCAGCCGCTGCGAAACCCATAAGCCCAATCGCTGCAAGATGCCCCACAGCCCCGCAGAGAACCGACAAGACCATCAACCACGAAAAAGGCCTAACCATCCTAAACAACCGCAAAAAAACCGACCTATCCGACACAGCAAACCTCCTGTTGACCAACAATCTCACCGTTTTTTATCGTAACAATATCATCCGCACCCTCGACAATCGCCTTCCTATGCGAAATAATCAGCACCGTCTTCTCCCCACGCAAAGAATAGATCGTCTCCTTAATAATCTTCTCACTCTCCGCATCGACACTACCAGTAATCTCATCAAATATGTAGACCTGCGCATCATAAAGCAAGGCACGAGCAAGCGCTAAACGCTGCCGCTCGCCCCCGGAAAGCATAGCCCCAGCCTCACCGACCGACTTTTCAAGCCCATCAGGGGTGTCAATCAAGTGAAAAAGCCCAACCTTATTACAGACATCAACCATCTGCTGCGAGCTAGCATCAGCCTTGCCAAGCCTCAGATTATCCGCAATCGAGCCGCTAAAGATAGCACTCGAGTTTGTTACCAGATTGACCCTCTGCCTAAGCAAATTCAGCGGAATATCAGCAATATTGCAACCGCCAAGACGAATTTCACCTTTTTTTACCTCAAAAAACCTCAAAATCAGGTGCGCCAGCGAAGTCTTGCCGCAGCCAGACTCACCAACAATCCCGTAAATCTTCCCCTGCTCGAAGCAGAAGTTAACATTACGGAGATTCTCTTTTTCCCGATTATATGAAAAACTCACATTATCAAAGACTATATCAAAGCCCTGCGAAGCCACAACCTTGCCGCAATCTTTAACAGAAGGCTCGGTCTCCAGAAAGGCGTTTATTTTTTTCCCAGCCTGAATACCATTGACCCCAGCGTGGAAGTACGATCCAAGTTTCCTAAGCGGCAAGAAAAATTCAACCGACAACAGCAACAAGACAATCGCGCCAAAGAATGAAATTTTTCCAAGAAAAAAATAGAGAAGAACAACCCCGATTCCAAGCCCAGCAAAGCCATAGACAAGGGTGTCCATGACTGTAATCGAGGTCAGCTGCATCTTCAGAAGATTCATTGTTGAGTTGCGAAAGCCCCACGCCTGCGCCTCCATCTCCTGAAGCCGCTTCTCAGATTTATTAAAAAGTTTCAACGTAACCATACCCTGAAGATTATCCAGAAAGGTTGCAGATAGATCCTGATAGCCATCCCAGAAATTCCCCATGGAACGCTTCGCCCACTTCGAGATAAAGACCATCGACAGCGGAATTATTGGAACCGCAGCCAGCAGGACAGCAGAACAGACAGGATTGATAAAGGAACCAATTGCAAGTAATACCAGAGGAATTATCAAGCTATAGAAGAATTGTGGCACAAAGCGACCGAAAAAGACCTCCATCGACTCCACACCATCAACTGCGTTTGTGACTAAGGCAGCAGTCCCGCTCGACTCAGTGTAGCCTGGACCAAGTTGTTTTACCTTAGTAAATATCTTGCTTCGAACAGAAGTTTTTACAATAGCTGAAATCTTGAACGAAAATCTCGCCTCAAGCAGGGAGAGTCCAAACTTTGCACAAATCAACCCGGCTGTAACCCCGGCAAATATCACAATCTGCGCAACCTCAATATCTGCGAAGACAAATCCATCAAGTATCCACGCCACAGCAAAGACCTGCACCACATAGACAAGGCCTTTGAGAAAAAGCACAACCGCCGAGAAGATAATCCATCGACGTGCCTCACCGGCTAGCTGCAAACTCTTCTTATTCAGCAAGGAGAACCTCCTCAATCTTTTGCGTTTTCTTCCGCGAGAAAAACAATATACTCATTCCAGTAGCCAGAGTTGCAAGCTCAATCAAGCCAGCAAAGACAAAGGCAACTGTGAACTTCGCAGTCGGAGTTGCAAAATCAGCAAGGCTAAAGAGCAGCCCAGCAAAGAAAGGACCCACAATCATCCCGATATTGCCAAACAAGGTAAAAGCCCCCATCGCAAGCGGGTTCTCCTCTTTTGTAACATAATCACCGACAAGGGCATTGTTTGGCGGACCAGTAAAGCCAGAGAAGACACCAAGTATAAAAAATATCACAGCAAGACCAGGAAGTCCAAACCGAGCAGCAAATCCAGTCAGACAGAGACAAATCCCGTAACAGATACTTCCAGGAACAAGAAATCTCAGCCGACCAAACTTATCAGAGAGCTTGCCAATTGGAAACTGCAAAATAATAAAGGCAAGTCCATTTATCCCGATAAGCATTCCCCGATACTGAGGCCCAAGCCCAAGCACCTCAGAGAGCATCATCGGCATCACAAAGAGGATAAACCCCATATGCAACCTATCCACAAAGTTGAACAGAGAAGGCACCAACAACTGTTTACGCCTATACAAGATGGAAAAAGAGTCCACAATCGAAGGCTTCTTCGAATTCTCAGCCATTTTTATCTCATCTATCAGGAACAAACAGACAAGGAAAGCTACCAGACACTGAACAGAAGCCACCCAGTACGGCACGAAGACTCCAGCCTTAGCAATCGCGCCACCAAGAACAGGACTCGCACCCATACCCATTGCCATGAAGAACCCGAAGATACCCATATTTCGTCCACGATTTGAATCATTTGACAAATCCAAGATTATCGTCATCAAGGTCTGCCATGCTGCAACGCAGAATGCACCTTGCAAGAATCGTAACACTAGAACCAAGGTATATGAGCTATCAACTAAGGTAAGTAAAAAAGTAAAGACCGCAGTTCCAAGGCTACCAACCAAGACAAAGATCTTCCGTTTACCAAGTCGTGCAGCAAGAAAACCACTAAAAACCCCAGATAATAGATACGAAAGATACAATACAGTATCAAACATTGAAAATTTGAAGTCGCTCAAACCAGAGAATCGCCCCTGCACAAACTCTACCTTATTTGGATGAAGCAAAGCCAACGACGAAATCACAAGCATAATCGATATACTCGCAATTAAGACCTCAAATAGATTAGATTTTTTCACGAAAAGTCCTCCCAGATAATTTTTTGACAATAATATACCGCACAGTAAGTACATAAGGATAAAATAAAATCTGCGACATACACACACCAACAAACTAAATCTAAACAGAAAGGCGTAACTTGTCAAGATAGGTAAAGCTAACAAAGTTAAAAATATATAAATTTATTATATTAACCAACTAAAAGACTTGACAAAAAAAGGCAACTTAAACATTATTAGTCTAAACTAACAACTAATAGGAGTTATAAATGAAACTTTTTAAAAACATAATCTTTATGTCTTTAATTTCGATTTTTCTATTTGCATGTGATGATCCAGTAACACCAGTAGATCCAACAACAAATATAGATGTAGCCAAATACCATGGGGAGACTGTAAATTTGCAAGCACTTCCCAAATATGCTACAGCATTCAATATTCCATCAGGAATGGAAAGAGCAGGATTTGAAATCTATTATGACTTTTCAAATGCGAAACAAACTGCAATAGAATATGGACAACCTGCCCCAACAAATTGGGATATTGTCTTTACCTACTATCTACAGCCAATCAAGATGGGACCGATGGGAACTCACGAAGTTCCTTTTTTAGATATAAAAATTAACCATCAAGCTGGGGTCAAATTTTACATGCAAGAGTATAAAGACTCTATTGACGAAATAGAGAGTGTGTATCTAGCAAAATTCGTAACAGAGCAGCACCAAGGCTATGGGCACCGTGAGTACAAGGATAATGATTCGCTGGAAAAGTACAATAAAGGCTACCCATACCTCTCCTGTGACTGGTATGAGTTTGAAAGCATGATGAAATTTATCCTTATTCCATATATTGGTAGAGCATTTGTCTTCCAATCTTCTGACCAGAAGTTCTACAAGTTTCAAGTTACAAAAATTCATGATAACACAACAGAAAATGTATTTAAGCTGGATTTTCTTTTCAAGGAGATAAAAGAAAGTAGCACGGACAATCCTGATGATGGAGGCGATCCCGGCAATGGAGACGATCCCGGCAACGGAGGCGATCCAGGCAACGGAGACGATCCCGGCAATGGAGACGATCCCGGCAATGGAGACGATCCCGGCAACGGAGACGATCCCGGCAACGGAGACGATCCAGGCAACGGAGATCTTCCACCAAACGAATTCGAGTACCAGCAGGTCTCAATCCAACGGGCAGCAGTTCATAATTTTAACTGGGCAGGAATCCCCTCTGGAATGGTAGAGAACGGCAAGGATATCTACATCACATTTGCGACAAATCAGGTAACCCAAAAAGATTTCGGAACACAACCTCCTGCGACTTGGGATATCCTCTTCACTCATGTCGCCCACTCGATTAAAATGGGACCAATGGGAACACATTCGGTTGCTTTTTTCGACATTAAGGTTAATAATAACTCAGGGGCTAGCTTCTACATGGTCGAGGATGCAAATATCACACTCGAAGCGATAACTCAGGTTGATTCAACAAAATTTGTAACTGCGAGCCACCAAGGCTATGGACATGCTAATAGAAATGACAATGATAAGCTAGGAAAATACAAGACAACCTTTCCATACCTCTCTTACGACTGGTATGAGTTAGAAAAAATGACAAAATTCAGGTTAATTGCATACCCGAATAGGTTTTTTATTTTTAAAACTAGTGATGGAAATTTCGCAAAGCTTCAATTTACTGAGGTAAACGGAGCCTATGGCGAGAATGATGAGATTTTCTCAGCAAGTTTTAGATATTTATACTCAAACAGCAGCACCGAAGAGTTCTGCAAATAGG